>JBDTKL010000122.1:0-12590 GCA_039935355.1 Candidatus Tumulicola sp. | reverse complement strand
CGAACGCCGCTGGAATCAAACGCAAGAGAAAGAGCGAGTGCCCGAACAACTGCGAGCCGGCCGCCAGCAGTGGCGCCAAGGGCGGTTGGTCGACGTAGCCCCACGCTGGATGGAACCCGCAGATAATGAAATACAGTTCGTCGCGGAAGAAGCCGTAGTGCGGATTGCCGGCCGCGTGTACGACGAACACGATCGCGGCGGCGATCCATGCAATGCGATCCGTGCGCGGGCTCATGGTAAGCGCCGGATGCGGAACAGTTCGTGATACGCGTCGAGACGCGCGACGCCGATCGCGCCCGGAACGAGCGGTATGTTCAGCGGGTTCGTCAGAACGAACACCGGTCGTTGGTTCGCCCACACGGTGTAGAGGCCCGTGTCCCCAGCATCATAACCCGAGACGACGATGCGTCCGGGCAGCGAACGGTCGGCGTAGGCCCCGTACGCCAACGACGTCGCGTCCAACCAGCCGTCGACGATCACCACACCTCCGGGTGGAACGTACGGACGCACCGCGTTGATGATCCACCTGCCGCCCTCTCCACTGCGATGCTGAAAATAACTTCGTCGCGCGTACAGCGCGTTGCCGGCGCCGATCGAGAGAAAAGCGAGGTACGCAACGCCGAGCAGCGCGTATCGCCGGCCGCCCGCGACGGGGTTTGGAAACACGGCTGCGAGCAACGGCACTGCGAGCCAAATACCCAACAACCGGTAACGGAAAATATCGGCTTCGTTCGCATACGTTACGGAAAAAACGAGCGCCGTCAAACACGCGAAGACGAGGACGGCGGTCCTCTTGCGATCGTGCTTCCACAGCGCGACGACGCCCACGCCGATCGCGATCAGCGCGAACGCTCCAAAGCCCGTGCCGATCGCTTCAAAAAACGCCCAGACTGCGTCTTGCAGACGCAGTGGATTGAGCGACGCCAACGCATACCCGGGCGCACCGGACTGGCTTCCGCTCAACTCGGCGAACAGGCCGGACGCGGTGCTGGGATCGTTGTAATTCCAAAAAATGCCGCCGGCAGCACCGCGTAAAACGTGCACCGGATCGACTCCGTGTGCCACGACATACGCCGAACGTAAGGGCAGATATAGATACAGCCCGATAGCGGCGACCGCCACTGCGCCACCGAGCAAAGCGAGTCGCCCCGACGGCCTTCGCGCTGCGATACAACATCCCACGACCATCGCCGGTGCGATCCATATCGCGTTCGGATGCGATGCGACGCCAAGGCCGAATAGCAGCCACGCCATCACGAACGCGGCTGCCGATCCGCTGCGCATCCATCGCAAGAACGACAGCATTGCGAGCGCCGCGCACGTAACCGCAACGACCTGCGCTTCGGCACGCACCGAATGCGACCAAACGACTTCGACGAATGCGAACCACCACGCAGCGACCATCGCAACCGGTGGCCACGCATCGAACTCCAGCGCGACCAGATAGCCCGCTAACGCGGTAATCGCACCGGCGACTCCGCACAAAGCGTTGAGACGGAACGCGATTGAGTCGAACGCGAGCACGTGCGACCACACATACCCAAGGAGGACGTAGAACGGGAAGCCGGTCGGATGCGCGATGCCCATGATATAAGGCACGCCTTGTAATTCCGCGGTGTCCCACGCGGCGGGCTCGTGCGAAGCGCCGGCGATATAGGCAATCGCCGGTAGGAGGAACGCCGCCAAGCCGCACAGGCGACGCAAACGCGTCGCATCGCCTGTGGGCCGGGCCGGGATCACGTCAGAATCGGCAACGGCAGCGACGGACGCGTCGAGAGGTCGGGCTTTACGTCACGCCGTTCTCCGAGCGCCTTCTCCATCAGTTGCAGCGCTAGCTCCATTTGCGGATCGTTGCCGTCGCGATAGTCGTGCGGTGCGATGTCGACGTCGTAATCCGGATCGGTTCCGTAGTTCTCGACCCCCCATCCGGCGTCGACGAACCAGAACGAGTATTCGGGTTGCGTGGTCAACGTACCGTCGACCAAGTGATGGTACGGATCGATGCCGATAACGCCGCCCCAGGTGCGCTTGCCGACGAGCGGCCCCAGCTTGTACAGCTTGAAGCAGTGGCTGAAGATGTCCCCATCGGAACCTGCGTATTGGTTGGTCATCGCAACGATCGGGCCGGCAACCGATTCGGGCGGATAGGGAACCGGCGCGCCGTAGCGCGGCAGATCGTATCCGACGCGCTTGCGCGCGAGCTTTTCGAGCAACAGCGGCGAGATGTGGCCGCCGCGGTTGAAGCGCACGTCCACGACTAAACCGTCGCGGTTGAACTCGCCGAGATATCCGCGATGAAACTCGGAGAATCCCCACGGCCCCATATCCGGAATGTGGAGGTATCCGACGCGACCGTTGGTGCGATCGTGTACGAACTTTCGATTCGTTTCGACCCAGGCGCGATAGCGCAACGCATTTTCGCGTTCCAGCGCCTTGACCAGCACGGTGCGCTCGTCGCCCTTGCGGGGTGCGATGCTCAGCGTCACGTGCTTACCGGCCGCGTTCACGAGTAATCGCCCGGGGGGAACATCGCGCGACAGCCGTTTGCCGCCGATTGCGACGACGGTGTCGCCTTCGTGAATCGCTAAGCCCGGTTCGGCCAACGGCGAATCCACTTCGCGATTCCACGAGTCGCCGCGATAGATCCGGTCGATCCGGTATCCGTCGCGATCCTCGTCCCACGTGAGATCCGCGCCCAAGAAGCCGCGCTGATACTGCGGCGGTACGCGATAGTCGCCGCCGTACTCATACGCATGCGAGGTGCCGAGCTCGCCTTGCATTTCCCAGATGAGATCCGACAGATCGCCACGGGTACGAGCGCGCGGGAGCACCGCATTGTAGCGATCGAACACTCGATCCCAGTCGATGTCGCTCATATCTTCGACCCAGAACTGTTCGGTCTGCAGCCGCCACGCTTCGCGGTACATTTGCGCCCACTCGTCGCGCGGTTCGATTTCGACATGCGCGCGCTCTAGGTCGATCCAGCCGCTCTTGCGACCGGGCTCCGTAGGTGGCTTCGGCTCGTCGCCTTCTTCAGGTAGATCCCCGAGCGCGTCGATCGCGCGCAGCTTATCGTCGCCGCGATACATCAACGTACGCCCGTCGGCGCCCAACCGGATCTCGTCGCATTGCGTCGCGATCGTTGCGGAGCGCTGCTGCTCGAAATCGTATGCCAGTAACGTTCCGCTCGAATCGTCGTCGAGATCTTCGCGTCGCACCGGCTTGATTGCGTTGATGCCGAAGCGCGTGAATAACACGCGTCCGCGAACCGCAACGATCTGCCCATAATCGGCTTCGTCGACCGGGAAGCCTAACACGCGTCCGGTGATGCCGTCGAAATCGATGTCGATATCGGCCGGCTTATCGGCTTTTTTGTCGTCGCGATCGTGCTCGTGGTCGCGATGGATCGGTTTGGCCGCCGGCACGAACGGCGACGGCACTTCTTCGCGCAGGGTCACCGCGAACGGGCGGCCCGCCTGCGGGAAGCTCAACTCGAATTGCAGTGCGTCGTAGACCGGATTGAAATCGCGCGTCGAGATGAAATAGAGATACTTGCCCTCGGGATCCCACGAGGGACACTTGTCCGTTCGCAACGCCGTCGTCACGTCGCGAACTTTGCCCGAACGCACTTTCACGACGCGGACGATCGAGGTTTCGGGCGCCGGCCACCACACGTACGCCACGTAGCGGCCGTCGGGCGAAAACGCCAAGTCTAGGATGCGTCGCGACGGGGACGTATCGACCACGCGCACCTTACCGTCGTCGGTATCCACGAAGCACAGCTCGTGCCGGTGATTTGCGAAGGCGATCACGTCGGATGTCGGAGAGCACTTGAGATCGGTAACGCGACCGATGTCGCCGGTCGTAACCAATTTCGGTGCGCTGGTCGAGCCGGTATCGTAAATGGCGATCTGTTCGTATCCGTTGATATCCGTCACGGTGGCGAAACGCTTTCCGTCGTGTAGCCACTCGGTTAGACGCGTCCGCGCCTTGCTTCCCGGACCGTGATGCGTTACCGCGCCGTCGAACAGCGGCATCGCAAACGCTTGGCCACGCGACACGAATGCCAAGCGCGTTCCGTCGGGATGCGGTGCGAAATGCTCGAGCGATTCGGAGGCCTCTTCGAAGCGGCGAATCGTTTGAGGCGCCGTCGAGGGCGTCGAGATCGGAATGCGCCGCACTTCGTTGGTCGCGGCGTCCAAACACGCGATCTCACCGCCGGCCGAATACACGATACGCTCGCCGTCGGTGGAGGGAAATCGTGCGTAATATTCCGGCTCGTGCGTGTGCCGGCGAACGTCGGCACCGTCGAACGCGCACGAATAAATGTTACCGATGCCTTCGTGATCGGCTAGGAAGTAAATGCGATCGGCGACCGGCATCGGCCAGGTCGGGTTCCCGTTCGGCAACGGAAGTTTCGAGAACGTACCGCTTCCCTCGGCGTCGATCCAAATTTCGCCGGCCGTTCCACCGCGATAGCGCTTCCAACGCGCCGGGTCGGTCGCGTTGCGCCCGATCGCGAAGCCTTTTTCGCCGACCGGTAAAATCGATCGCACGTGTCCGAGATTCAGTTCGCGCGGCAACTCGCCCGGGACGACTGCGAACGCGCGCGGCTGTTCGTCCCACGTCGTCGGGTTAGCCAGGAAATAGATCTCGCGTCCGTCGATGCTCCATCCGCATACGGAGGCGTAGGAGGATCCAAGAAAGGTTAAACGGCGCGCTTGGCCGCCGTCCGCAGACATCGAATATACTTCGGGCGTACCGTCGTCGGTCGAAACGAACGCGATCGTGCTGCCGTCGGGTGACAGCCTAGGGAACGAACAACTTCCAAAGCTGGCGGTTAGGCGGGCGGCCGTTCCCCCGCCGGCGGGCACGCTCCATATGTCGTCCTCACACACGAAGACGATCCGGCCTCCGGCAATAGTCGGATAGCGATAATATCCTTGATCCATGTCGCTACGGCATTTGGCGATGGGGTCGGCCGCCTCATTCCGGCCGTCAGTGGTGATGCAGCAGTTGGCCCAGGGCCGTTACGATTTTTGCAGCATTCCGCAGCTGTTCGTAGGGTCGAGTTACGAGTGCCGGAGTAACGCTGCGCGTTTCGAGCGGCAAGACCGGACCGCCCGGATCGAACTGCGTCGAGCCGTAACCGGCGATGGTTCGAAACGTTAACTCCGCCCCCAAGGCGTTGGCCCACCCGAATTCGTCGCGGGTGTAGCGCCAGTATCCGTCGTCGTAAAAACTCTCGTGAATCGTTCCGAGTTCGCCGTCCGTTTCGGCCAAGGTCGTTACGGCTTCGGCGACTTCGCCCGAGCTCGTGGCGGTAAGGGCGCGCCCGATGATGCCCAGCGGCCACACGTAGTTTGGTGGCGTATGCGCGCTCCCGAGCCCGGCGGCATACCGCCCCTCGTAATAATCCGGATCGCGCCGGCTCAGCGACATGGCGCGCGCTGCCAGATATGTCGGGTCGTGCGCGGAACACCAGTCGATGTACGGCAGGGTGATGAGGTTGGGAATGTTCGCATCGTCCATCACCGCATACCGGCCGAACCCGTCAGTTTCGTATGCGTACGTCCACTGGTGCTGCGACGAGTCGTAGTAGCGGCCGTAAAATTCGATCGCGCGCATGACGCCGGTCGCCATGGACCGCGCATCGTCGGCCATGCGGGTGTCGCGATATCCGACACGAGCGAGAACGTCGATTTCGCGCAATGCCACAACGGCCAATGCGTTTTGCGGAATATTGAAGCGATATCGTACGGCGTCGTCGGACGGCCGGAACGCGCCCCAAATCATGCCCGTAGCAGCATATCGGTCGCTGCTCGAAACGTGATACGGATAGTTGTATCGCCCACATCGCGGATGATTGCGTTCGCACGCATAGGTGTCGACGATCTTGCGCAACGCCATGTGAAACTGCGGCGTAAAGACGCGCCGGTCGCCCGTTTGCTGCCAGTATCCCCAGGCAAGAACGACCGGCCAAGCCAGCGAGTCGATTTCCCATTTGCGCTCCCACACGTGATAGCTGGCCTGAAACGCGTTGGCATACGGATCTTTTATGACGTTTTTCGCGTTGCGCTGAATGACGCCATCGAACTGCGAGCGGAGTTGCGGAAACTCGCGATAGAATCGGATGTAGGGAATGGTCTGCGCCGACGAATCGCGCAGCCACATCGCCGGAATGTCGCCGGTCTGCACGTACGTCGTTCCATCTCGTTCGTAGAAAAAATCGCTGAAAAGGGTGTGGAATAGCTGAGCGGCTTGCAGATCGTGAATTCTGCGACCGGTTAACGGAACGATCAGAGCCTGTGCGACGGCCTGCAGCGGTGCGATTGCAAAGAGCACGACGACCAGCGCCGCGATAAAGCGCCGGGCAGGGCCGGGCGGCAGGCGGCTCGCAATCAAGCTACGCTTTGGTAAAATCCTACACACCCGACACGCTCGTGAGCGAGTTCTTTGCGGGCAAACCGCGCGCGTTGGCGCGAGCGATTTCGTGGGCCGAATCGGGGCGGGGTGCGGAGCTGTTCCATCGCTTGTACGCGAGCACGGGCCGCGCCCAGACGATCGGATTGACCGGTCCGCCCGGCGTCGGAAAGTCGACGCTCTCGTCGGCGCTGGTGCGCAAAGCGCGGTCGCTGGGAAAAAGCGTCGGCGTCGTATCCGTCGATCCGACGTCACCGTTTTCGCACGGCGCATTACTTGGGGATCGCATTCGGCTGACCGAACACTTTACGGATCGTGAGGTTTTCATCCGCTCGATGGCCAGTCGCGGCCATCTAGGCGGCGTCGCGGGTGCGACAATCGACGCAGTGCTCCTAATGGACGCGTTCGGCATGGACGTCGTGCTGATCGAAACGGTCGGCGTAGGGCAAAGCGAAATCGAAGTCGCCGAATTGGCGCAGACGGTGCTGGTCGCCTTGCAACCGGGTAGCGGCGATTCGATACAAGTGCTTAAAGCCGGCATCATGGAGATTGCCGACGTCTTTGTAATAAACAAAGCCGATCATCCAATGGCGAATCAATTGCGCCGCGAGATTCGCTCGATGATGGAGATGCTCAGTTTTCCGGGCTGGGTTCCGGAATTGGCGATGACGCAGGCGCTCACCGGCCAGGGTATCGACGACCTCTGGGCGGCGATCGAGAGCCACGCGGCCTACCTGCACGCCAGTGGAAAATACGGCGATAAGCTCCGGCAGACGTTCGTTCATCAGGTTCGCCAGCTGGCGCTCGGCGGACTCGAACGGCGGCTCGACCAACGGCTGCGTGAAACCGGCGATACCGGGACCGACCCGTATGTAGCCGCCGACCGGTTGCTCGAAACGTTTGGTGTGGGTAAGGAATAAGCGACCGTCGAAAATCGGGGTGCGGAATGATAAGGAAACAGATCTGTGGCTAAGATGATCGATCGCCCCAGCGGATTGGGCGTGCCCCCGAGCCCCGAATTCCTGGAGCAGGAGCGGGTCTGGGAGGCTGCGTCCAAGCGCGGCAAACGCCGTAGCGGTCCGGGTTCGGGCGCGACCGACCGCACGCTATCCGACGTCCCGCTCCAAACGGTCTACTCGCCGAAAGATGTCGAGCATCTCGATTTACCCCGCGACTTAGCGTGGCCCGGACAATATCCGTACACCCGCGGCATCCATCCAAACGGCTATCGCGACCGCCTGTGGACGATGCGCCAGTTCGCCGGCTTTGGATCGGCCAAACAGACCAACGAGCGCTATCATTTCCTGCTGGCGCAAGGCCAGCACGGTCTATCGGTGGCGTTCGACATGCCGACCCTCATGGGCTACGACTCCGACGCCCAGCAATCGCGCGGCGAGGTCGGCAAGTGCGGCGTCGCGATCGACTCCCTGGCCGATATGGAAACGCTGTTCGACGGCATCGACATGGGCGACATCACGACCTCGATGACGATCAACGGACCGGCCGCGATCGCCGTGGCGCAATACATCGCCGCCGCCGAAAAAAAGGGCATCCCGCGCGCCAAACTTGGCGGGACGATTCAGGCCGATATCCTCAAAGAATATATCGCGCAAAAAGAGTGGATCTTTCCGCCTCGTCCGCACATGCGCATCATCGTCGACATGATCAAGTTCTGCACGGCCGAGATGCCCAAGTGGAACACGGTTTCGGTTTCGGGCTATCATATTCGTGAGGCCGGATCGACTGCGGCACAAGAACTGGCGTTCACGCTGGCCGACGGTTTTGCGTACGTCGAAGCGTGCATGGCGGCCGGAATGGACGTCGATTCGTTCGCACCGCGGCTTTCGTATTTCTTCAACTCGCATATCGACTTTTTCGAAGAGATCGCCAAGTTCCGCGCGGCGCGGCGCATATACGCGCGGCACATGCGCGAAAAGTACGGCGCCAAGGATCCGAAATCGTGGCAGCTTCGCTTCCACACCCAGACCGCCGGTTGTAGCGCGACCGCGCAGCAGCCCGAAAATAACATCGTGCGCGTCGCCTTCGAAGCCATGGCGGCGGTGTTGGGCGGAACGCAGTCGTTGCACACCAACTCGATGGACGAAGTGCTGGCGCTTCCGAGCGAAAAGTCGGTCGAAATCGCGCTTCGGACACAACAGGTGCTAGCCTACGAAACCAATGTGACCAACGTCGTCGATCCGTTAGGCGGGTCGTACTTCGTGGAAGCGCTGACCGACGAGATGGAACGCCAAGCCGAAGCGTACTTCGACCAGATCGAAGAATACGGCGGCGTCATCGAAGCGATCGAGTCGGGTTTCTTTCAAAAAGAAATTGCCGAGGCGAGCTACCGCTATCAGCGTTCGATCGAGGCCAAAGACCGTGTGATCATCGGCGTCAACGCCTTCGCACACGACGACGAGCGGATCGAGATGGATCTGCTAAAGATCACCGAGGAGATGGAGCGTGCGCAGGCGCGCAGCGTCGCCGACGTGCGTGGCAGTCGCGATAACGCTGCGGTCGCGGAGACACTCGAGCGACTGCAAGCCGCTTGTCGAGATCCCAAGGACAACCTCATGCCGCACATGATCGATTGCGCTAACGCGTACTGCACCGAAGGCGAGATCGTCGAAGCGATGGTGGTCGTGTACGGCCGCTACACAGAGCGGTCGGTATTTTAACGCATTATGGCACGTCCGTTACGTATCGTTATCGCTAAGGCCGGCCTCGACGGTCACGACCGCGGCGCAAAAGTCATCGCACGTGCGTTGCGTGATGCGGGCATGGAAGTGATCTACACCGGGCTCTTTCAGGCGCCCGAACAGATCGTCCAAACTGCTATTCAAGAGGACGCCGATGGGATCGGTCTGTCCATCCTATCGGGAGCGCACATGACCCTGTTCCCGTTGGTCGTCGAGCAGCTCAAGGAACAGGATGCCGGCGATATCGTTTTTTTTGGCGGCGGAACGATTCCGCCCGAGGATGCCGCAGCGCTCAAAGCGATCGGCGTCCGCGAAATTTTCACGCCGGGAGCGCCGCTGCAGTCGATCGTCGACTTCGTCGAGCGCGAGTGCGGCCGGCGCCGCGAACTCGTCGGATAACGCTTCGATGGTCCGAACCCGAATCGCGCCGTCTCCAACGGGCGACCCGCACGTCGGCACCGCCTACGTTGCGCTGGTCAACTACTGTTTTGCCAAGCGCAGCGGCGGCCAGTTTATCCTGCGTATGGAAGACACCGACCGCGCTCGCAGTACGCCGGAGAGCGAGCGCGCGATCCTGGATGCGTTGCATTGGTGCGGTCTCACGTGGGATGAAGGCCCGGATATCGGCGGCCCGTACGGACCCTACCGTCAAAGCGAACGCTCCTCGATCTATGCCGAATACGCCGCCAAGCTGCTCGACGCCGGCAACGCGTTCAAATGCTTTTGTACGCCCGAGCGCTTGGAAGAGATGCGCGTCGCCCAGCGTGCCGCCGGAAAGCCGTCGCGGTACGACGGCTTGTGCCGAACGCTCTCTACCGGTGAGATCGCTGAAAAAGAAGCGGCCGGCATACCGCACGTCGTTCGCCTTCGCGTTCCGGATGAAGGCGTCTGCCAAGTAAACGACCTGCGACGCGGCGTTATCGAATTCGAATGGACGTCGGTCGATATGCAAGTGTTGATCAAGTCCGACGGCATGCCGACGTACCACCTTGCGAACGTCGTCGACGATCACCTGATGCGGATCACCCACGTGCTGCGCGGCGAGGAGTGGGTGTCGAGTGCTCCCAAACACTTGCTGTTGTATCGCTATTTTGGCTGGGAACCGCCGGCGTTGCTCCACCTGCCGCTCCTTCGCAATCCGGACAAAAGTAAACTCAGCAAACGTAAGAATCCGACCGGCATTTTATTCTACCGGGCGATGGGGTACGTATCCGAAGCCTTGATGAACTTTTTGGGATTGCTTTCGAATCCGGTGCGTGAAGGCGAATCGGAAATTCTCGACTTGCCGCAGATGGTCGAGCGTTTCGAGTTGGAGCACGTTCCGGTCGGCGGCCCAATTTTCGATACGGCTAAACTCGACTGGGTGAACGGCCGCTATTTGCGCGAGCGATTGACGCCGCAAACGTTCGCGGAGCGCATGCGTGCATGGGCCGGAGCCGGAACGGATCGTTGGGATCGCATCGCCGCGCTGGCGCAACCGCGCGTCGAACGTTTGAGCGACGTTGCGCCGCTGCTGGCATTTTTACTGGCCGGCCGTTTGAAGGTGAGCCGCGAGGCGCTCGTTTCGGGAAAGCTCGACGAACTGCAGACGCGACAAGTGCTGGCGTTGACGATGTGGACGCTCGAAACGTTGACGGAGTTCGCCGTGGGCGGCATCGAGTTCGCGATCGACCGGGTCGCAGGCGCGTTGGAGCGCAAACCGCGCGAGATCGCGCGACCCCTGTACGTCGCGATCACCGGCAGCGCGACGTCGATCCCGCTGTACGATTCGATGGAATTACTGGGGCGCGACATGACGCGCGAACGCTTGCGCGGAGCACTCGAAATGCTCGGTGCCCCCAGCAAGCGCGAGCAAGACGATTGGCGCCGCGATTTCGACACGGCGCTTCGGCCACAAGAAGGAAGTATATGATTCGCGCGATCGTGTTGGCGGCCGGCAAGGGCAAGCGCATGAAAAGCTCGCGCCCCAAGGTTCTGCACGATCTGTGCGGACGGCCGATGTTGTGGTACGTGTTGAACGGCTTGCGCGAAGCCGGCATCGACGACGTCGTAGTGGTCGTAGCGGCCGACGTTCGGGAGCGTATCGCTTCGTTCGGGGTGCGTACGGTCGTACAGACCGAGCAGCGCGGAACGGGCGACGCCGTGCGAACCGCGCTAGATGGCATGCCTGAAAATGCGAGCGGGCGCATCGTGATCGCCAGCGGCGACATGCCGCTGATCTCCGGATCGATCTTCGGCGACGTGGTGCGCGAGCTGGACGGCGAACGCGTCGACCTGGCGCTCGTTACGGTAAAAATGCCGCTCCCGTCGAGTTTCGGGCGAATCGTACGGCGCGACGGCGCGGTCGACGGTATCGTCGAAGCGCGCGACGCCACGCCCGAACAGCTTGCGCTCGACGAAATGAATGCCGGCGTCTATGCCTTTTCGGAGCCGGCGCTTCGCCACGCGATCGGCGGCCTGCGCGCCGACAACGCACAGGGCGAGTTCTACTTGACCGACACCGTGCGCGGGCTGGTCGAGGCCGGCAAGCGTGTCCACGCCGTTTCGGCGCCCAAACACGAGGATGCGATCGGCATCAACGATCGTGTCGAATTGGCGCGCGCACGGCGTGCGATGAACGAACGGATCTGCGAACGACATATGCGCGACGGGGTAACGATCGTCGATCCCGCGACGACCTATCTCGAACCCGAGCTGACGATCGGCCGCGATACCGTTATTTATCCGAACACAACGATCTCGCGCCTGAGCGAAATCGGTGAGGGTTGCGTGATCGGTCCGAACGCACGTGTGTCGTACGCCAAGATCGGCGACGGTTCCGAGATTCGCGACAGCGTCGTGGTCGACAGCAGCATCGGCCGCGGAGTCACGGTGGGGCCGTACGCGCACGTTCGCAACAGGGCCGATCTCGGCGACGAAGTGCAAATCGGCAATTTCGTCGAGATCAAGAAATCTGCGTTCGCTGCCGGTTCCAAGGCGAAACATCTCAGCTACGTCGGGGACGCGATCGTTGGAGAAGAAGCCAATATCGGCGCCGGCACGGTCACGTGTAACTACGATGGGCGTCAGAAAAATCAAACGACGATCGGTCGCGACGTGTCCATCGGATCGAACACCTCGTTGATCGCACCGGTCACGCTGGGAGACGGCGCCTTGACCGGCGCTGGTTCGGTCGTCACGCGCGACGTTCGGCCCGGCGAACGCGTTGTCGGAAATCCGGCGCGCCCGCTCCCAAAACGTTCTCAATAGGTTTCAGCAAGCGCGGCTCGGCTGGGCACTAACCGCTGCGTGGCGAGCGTGGCGGATTTTTTGGCGACTTTCTCGGTGAAACGACGGCCGTCGCGCGTGTCGAACGACGGGCGGCTGCTCTACGCTGCGGCGTCGCTGCTCGAGGCGTCTCGGCGATCGCCGTCACACGTCGTCGACGCCGTCGCGCAAACGCTTTCGCAAGTCGAGCGCGGCGCCGAC
>JBDTKL010000121.1:0-12780 GCA_039935355.1 Candidatus Tumulicola sp. | reverse complement strand
ACCGTCCGCATCGCATTCGGATGTCGCACGTCGATCGCGACCAGGCGGGTATTCGGCGCGTTCAGCGTGGTCGTAAAGTAGAAGAGCGGCCCGACGTTATCGACGTAGCTCCACTGCGCGTCGTTCTTCCACAGCAACTCGTGCATCTTGTGGCCGGCTTCGCGGAGATCGGCGTAGCCGATGCGCGAGTTGATCGATGAATTATCGGAGACGCTCAGCACCACGTAACGGCCGTCCTCGGATACGGACGCTCCGTAGAACCAAGTCTTGTGATCCGGGCGATAGTAGAATTGCGTATCGGCGCTCTGCGGAGTGCCCAGACGATGCAGCCATACCGATTGGGCCGAGAGCGCCGCCTTGTAGGTTTGTCCCGCGGCCGGTGCCGGGTAGCGCTCGTAAAAGAAACCGGTGTCGTCGGGTAACCACGAAGCGGCGGAAAATTTGCTCCACTGCAAGACGTCGGGCCGGTCGTTGCCCGAGGCGACGTCGCGCACGTGCCAGGTTTGCCAATCCGACCCGGAGGTCTGCGTCGCGTAGGCGAGCAGACGCGCGTTCCAGCTAGGCGTCTCGCCGCTCGCGGTCATCGAACCATCTTTAGAGAGCGTGTTCGGATCGATCAATACGCGCGGCATACCGTTGAGACCGTGGGTGGTATACAGCACGGCTTGGTTCTGCAAGCCCGAGTTATACGTGTAAAAATACTGGTTGTGCATGTGAAACGGCAAACTGTACCGTTCGTAGTTCACCATCGACTGCAAGTGCGACTTGATCGTATCGCGCTGCGGGATTGCGTCGAGGTACGATCGCGTCAACGCAGCCTCGGCGCTCACCCAGGCTTGGGTCGCCGGCGAATCGATGCTCTCGAGCGGCCGGTACGGATCGGCCACTTGCGTGCCGTAGTACGTATCGACGGTGCCGTCCGAAGGCGGCGTTGGGTAGGTGAGTCCGCCAGAGGCTGCCAGCGAGGGCGCGGCCGAGGCGACGGAAACGATCAGACAGCCCGCTAGAGCGGCACTTGCAATTCGGAGCAATGACATAACCGCCCGGTTCCTAGACGGTCGGGGCCGCTCCTCCGGCTCGGTTGGAGCCGACGGCGCGTTTCTCGACCACGCGTTTCACGACGGCCAGCGCGTTGAGCGCTTTAGGAAATCCGACGTACGGGATGAGCGTCATTACTGCTTCGACGATCTCGGCTTGCGTCAGGCCGACGTTGAAGGCTCCATGCACGTGCGTTTCGAGCTGGCGTTCGCAGTCGCCCATGGTGATCAGCGACGAGATCGCGATGAGCTCGCGTTGACGCAGGTCGCCGTCGCGCGCATAAATCGTCCCGAATGCGAATTCGGTAAGGTACGTAAGGAAGTCCGGCGCGAACTCGCCGTACGTCCGTAGCAAATTGTCGGCGACGGCATCGCCATCGACCAAACGCAAGAGCCGTTCGCCGCGCTCGCGCGGCGTTTGTGGCTCGGGCACTATTCGGCCAGCGCCGCTGCGACGATGCGCTCCTGCTCGACGGCGTGTTGGCCCGCATAGCCTTCGCTCGGGCTGGCGCGGTAGCCCCGGCCGATGTATTCGATGTCGAATCCATCGCGCTTACTCTCCAGCAAGCGACGGCGGACGAACGCGCGCGCGCCCATATTCTTCGGCTCTTCCTGTACCCAAACGATCTTCTTGAGATTTGGATACCCGGCGATGACTTTGTTGATATCGGACGCCGGGAGCGGAGCGAGCAACTCGATTCTCGCGATCGCCGTCTCGTGCAACGCCGCATAGTTCGCGTGCGTGGCTAGATCGTGATAGATTTTTCCGCTGCACAGAATCAGCCGTTCGATCGCGGCACGGTCGAGCGCACGCGGATCGTCGATGACCGGACGGAATCCACCGTTGGCCATCTCGTCGAGCGAGCCCGACGCGCTTTCGGCGCGAAGCAACGATTTGGGCGTCATCACGACCAGCGGCACGGCGAGCGGCGAGCGGGCTTGCATGCGCAACAAATGATAGTAGTTGGCTGCGTTCGACGGATAGGCGACGCGTAAGTTGCCCTCGGCAACCAACTGTAAGAATCGTTCGAGACGCGCGCTGGAATGTTCCGGACCCCCGCCTTCGTAGCCGTGCGGCAGCAGCAGCGTGAGACGCGTCGTCTGCCCCCACTTTGCTTGTCCGGCGGCAATGAATTGATCCACGATAATCTGCGCACCGTTGAAGAAGTCGCCGTACTGCGCTTCCCACAACACCAGTGCTTCGGGCTCTTGCGTGGAGTAACCGTACTCGAAGCCCATGCACGCGTACTCTGAAAGCGGACTGTTGTGCAGTTCGAACGACGCTTGGCGCTCGGCGATATGCTGCAGCGGGATCCACACGCCCGACTCTTTGGTATCGTGAAATACCGCGTGACGATGGCTATACGTGCCGCGTTCGGTGTCCTGGCCGGTGAGGCGAATCGGCGTTCCAGCCGTCAGCAGCGATGCAAGCGACAACGCTTCGGCCGTACCCCAATCGACGATGCCGCGTTCCGCCACCGTCGCGCGGCGGCGTTCGAACTGCTGCGCCAGCTTGCGATGCATCGTGAAATCGGCCGGCGCTTCGGTCAGACGATCGTTCCATGCCACGAGCTGCGCGCGGTCGACCGGCGTCACTTCGGTTCCGTCGAACGTGTTGCTGCCCGACATCTTGCGTCCGCTCAGATGCGTCGCTAAGACACCCTTGACCGACTTGCGGACGTCCGCCAAGCGCGCGGAGGCTTCGTCGGCCATCGCGCGCGACTGATCGGCCGTCAGCAATCCTTGATTGACGAGTTTGTTAGCGAACAGTTCGCGCACCGTCGGATGCGATTTGATCTTTTCGGCCATGTGCGGCTGCGTGTATGCCGGCTCGTCCTGTTCGTTGTGGCCAAACCGGCGGTAGCCGATGAGATCGATCAGCACGTCGCGACCGAACGCACGACGGAAATCGACCGCGAAGTGCACGGCCGCAATGGATGCATCGACGTCGTCGGCATTGACGTGCACGATCGGTACGTCGAAGCCTTTTGCGAGGTCCGACGCATAGCGCGTGGAGCGTGCGTCGGCGGCATCGGTTGTGAAACCAATTTGATTGTTGGCGATTAAATGCACGGTGCCGCCCGTCGCGTATCCGCGCAGCGACTGCAGGTTGAAGACTTCCGAAACGATACCTTGTCCCGTGAACGCGGCGTCGCCGTGGATGAGGATCGGAACTGCGCGGCGGACGTCGTGCGGCGCCTCGCCTTGACCGTGATCGGTTTGCAGCGCACGCGCGCTGCCTTCAACCACCGGATCGACCGCTTCGAGATGGCTCGGATTGTGGGCCAGCGTGACGGCGATCGACTTACCTTTCGACGTGACGAACGTGCCGGTGGCGCCGTGATGATATTTTACGTCCCCCATCACGTCGTCATCGCCGAGTTCGCCGCGATACTGCGCGGCTTCGAACTCGGTCATCACTTCTTCGTAGGGCGTATTGACGACGTGCGCGATCACGTTGAGACGGCCGCGGTGTGCCATGCCGAGAACCGCGTTGGCGACGCCGTCGTCGGCGAACATGTCGAGCATTTCCTCGAGCATCGGCACCATCACGTCGAGGCCTTCGCCCGAAAACGTTTTTTGGCCTAAGAACGTCTTACGCACGTAGCGATCGAACGCTTCGACACGCGTTAACCGCGCGAGCACTTCGATTTGGCGCTCGGGCGACAGCTTGATCTTGTTCTTGCCGGACTCGATGTAGTCGCGCAGCCAGGCGCGCTGCGTCGCGTTCGAGATGTGTTCGATTTCGTATGCGATGCTCGAACTGTACGTTTCGCGCAGGCGCGGCAGCACGTCGCCCAGCGTGTTGCCCGGAACCTTCACTTGCAAGACGGAGGCCGGGATGGCGTTTTGCATCGCCGGAGTCAATCCGTAGGTTTGCGGATCGAGCGACGGATCGCCGACGGGTTCGGTGCCGAGCGGATCCAGATTGGCTGCTAAGTGACCGTGACGGCGATATGCCGACACGATCGCCATGCCGGCCGCAACGGCGCGCAGCATCTCGTCGGACGGCGCCGGCGCAACCGCGTCGTGTGCCGCGCGCGGAACGCCCGGCGTTGCGGGAACCAAGGCCGGCTGCAGATCGAACGCCGCGAACACGCCCTGGAAGAAATCGTGACGGCCTTGCAGCAGTTCGTCGATGTACCGTAAGTACTCACCGGATTGCGCACCCTGTACCACGCGATGATCGTACGTGTTCGTCATCTGCATGACTTTGGAAACGCCGAGTTGCTGCAGCGACTGTACGTTTGCGCCGGCAAATCCGGGTGGATAGCCGATCGCTCCGGCCGCAACGATCGCACCTTGACCCGCCATCAATCGCGGAACCGACGCGACCGTCCCGATCCCGCCGGGATTGGTCAACGTAAACGACGCGCCTTGCAGATCGTCGGCGCCGAGCTTGTTGTCGCGCGCTTTTGCAACCAACTCTTCGTACGCGCGGCGAAACTCCGCGAACCCGAGAGCCGCGGCGTTTTTAATGACCGGCACGACCAAGAATCGGCTACCGTCTTTGCGCTCGCTATCGACCGCCAAGCCTAAATGAATGCCCGGCTCGACGCGCTGCGGCGCGCCGTTTTCGTCGCGACGGAACGAATACGTAACGAACGGCATCGTCCGGGCTGCGGTGACGAGCGCGAATGCGATGACGTGCGTAAACGAGATCTTTTCGGTGCGTCCAGCCGCACGTAATGCGGCGTTGAGTTCGGCGCGACGAGCATCGAGCACGTCGACGTTGATCGTGCGAAAGCTCGTGGCGGTCGGAATGGTCAAACTTTGATCCATGTACGACGTCAGCGCGGCTGCCGGCCCTTTAAGCTGCGTCACGATCGCGCCGGCGGGTACCGGCGGTACGATTGCAAGCGCAGCACCGGCGGCGGAGCGTCGATGAGCCTGCCCGGCTTGCGCGACGACATCTTGACGCAAGATCAACCCGTTCGGGCCGGAGCCCCGCACGAGGGACAGGTCGACCTCGAGCCGTTCGGCCATGCGCCGCGCTTGCGGATCGGCGGGGGCACCCGGTCTGGCCGGAGCTTGTGCCGCCTGCGAAGCCGCCGTCGCCGGCGCTTTGACTGACGCCGCCTTCGCGGGAGCCTTGGCCGGAGCCGATCCCGCGGAATCCAGTTGCATGAGCGAGGCGCCAACCGGTACTGTATCGCCGGGCTTCACATCGATGCGGACGACGCGACCCGCGGCCGGCGCCGGAACTTCGACGTCGACCTTGTCGGTCGTCACTTCTACGAGGACTGCGCCCTCGTCGACCCAGTCGCCGACCGCGGGACGAACCTCGACGATCGAGCCTTCCGTTACCGACTCGCCCATCTCGGGCAGGGTGACCTCGACGAATACCGGCTCGGCCGGTGCGGCCGCGGCGGAACCGTTGCTTGCTGCGGCTTTGCCATGACCTTCGGACTGCGACGTGTCGATTTCGGCCAGCACGGCGCCTACGGCGACCGTGTCGCCTGCGCCGGCCAGAATGTGCGCGATGACGCCCGAGGCGGTCGCCGGTACTTCCACATCGACCTTATCGGTCGTCACATCGACCAGCGGATCGCCTTCGGCGACAAAATCGCCGACGCGCTTGCGCCATTCGACAATGGAACCCTCGGCAACCGACTCGCCCATTTCGGGCAGCGTTACCTTGACCGTCGCTTCCGGCATGAGGTTCATTTTATCGCTCTCCCCGAGCCGGGCCTACGACCTAGCCGAGACCGGCGGCAAGTAAGCGAACGTCATCGTCCGGCAAACCGGCCCTCGCGGCCCATCGATGCCGGTCGTCTTCGCCGCGTCGATTGTGGATGCGATCGATGGCGCGTGCGACGACTTCACGTCGATCGCACGCGCATCGTTATGCGCGCAACGCTGAAACGAACGACGCACTTTGCAACGTCGAATCGAGGAGGGATAGGTTCGCCGTCAAACGGCATACTATGGCTTCGCCCGATATAGATCCCAATCGCTCGACGTCGTTACAACTTCGTCGTGGTGCGTTCGTCGGGTTCGTGGCAGCTGCCGGTGCGGCGGCCGGAACGCTCCCGGCATTTGCCGCGACGTTGCCGCCGGTGCCCGAAGACGACCCGAACATCGTCGTGCAACACGTCGATGTTGCGAACGGAAAAGATACGATTCCAGCCTACGCCGCGTGGCCGAAGAACGCAGCC
This sequence comes from Candidatus Tumulicola sp., assembly GCA_039935355.1. Lineage (GTDB taxonomy): Bacteria > Vulcanimicrobiota > Vulcanimicrobiia > Vulcanimicrobiales > Vulcanimicrobiaceae > Tumulicola. Next base: position 6,584 of record JBDTKL010000121.1, on the reverse strand, counting down.
GCCGACGTGCCATCGGTCGTCGTCGTGATGCATATCTGGGGCGTCGACACCTCGATTCGCGAGGTCGTGCGCCGACTCGCTGCGGGCGGTTACGCTGCGATCGCTCCCGATCTCTACGCCCGTTTTGGCGCGCCCAGCGGCGACGGCAACAACGATTTCACGACGTTTCGTCCGTACGCGAAAAAGCTCGAACGCCCGCGATTCGTCGGCGACGTCGCAGCCGCGGCAGACTGGCTATCCACAAAGTTTGCGGGAACGAAGACGGCGGTGCTCGGGTTTTGCATGGGCGGGCGCATGGCTATGCAGGCAGCTAGCGACACGGACCGCCGCTTCGTGGCCGTCGTTCCGTTTTACGGATCGTTCGACGACGTCGACCCGGCAACGATCCAAATGCCGTGGTGCGGTTCGTACGGTGCGCGCGACACCAGCATTCCGGCGGACAGCGTCAATGCGTTTGTCGCCAAACTCACGGTTCCGCACGACGTCAAAATCTACGACGCCGGCCACGCATTTATGGACGACCATCGCGCGTCGTACGTACCTTCGGCGGCGGCGGATGCGTGGCAACGCGTACTCGCCTTCTTCGAGCGCTATATGGCGGAGGCGTAACCGTGACCGGCGTCATCCTGATCGCGTTCTTGATCGGCGGCGCGATCGGTGCCGCGATCGCGTGGTTGGCGGCGCGCGCCGACACCGCGGGCCTCCGCGCGACGCTCGCGGCCTCCGGCGATACCCAGCGGCTAGCAATCGAAGCGCTGATCGAGCGAGCGAAGAACGACCTGCGCGACGCGACGGCCCAACGAGCCGGCGAACGCGTCGACGCCGTCGTAGAACCGGTCGCGCAAAAGCTGCAACAGATCGATCGCCTGATGAGCGATTTAGAAGCCAAGCGCCAACACGACGCCGGAAAGTTGCACGCGCACATCGAGCAATTGCTGGGACGGGCCGACCGGCTCGAAACCGCGACCTCGAGTCTCACGACGCAAACGTCGACCTTGGTTACGGCTCTGCGCAACCCAGCTTCGCGCGGCAAGTGGGGCGAGATGCAGTTGCGCAATGTCGTCGAGAAGGCCGGGATGCTGGAGCATTGCGATTTCACCGAGCAGCAGACCGTCGTAATCGAAGAAGCGCGGTTGCGCCCGGACATGACGGTCAATCTCCCGGGCGAGCGCGTCGTGTTCGTCGACGCCAAAGCGCCGATCGACTCCATGCAGGCCGCGCTCGAGGAAGCCGATGATGACAAGCGCCGTTTGTTGGTTCGCAAACACGCGCGGGCCTTACGCGACCACATCGATGCGCTCGCGCGTCGCGGTTATCAGACGGCGGCCGGATCGGCCGACTACGTCGTGCTGTTCGTTCCGGGCGAAGCGTTTCTCGGCGCGGCCTGCAGCGACGATCCTGCGCTGATCGAATACGCGCTCGATAAAGGCGTGCTGGTCGCCGGGCCGCTGTCGCTGATCGGGTTGCTACGTACATTCGCCATGGGTTGGCAGGCGGTACGACAAGAAGAAAATGCCAAGCGTATCGCGACAATCGGCAAAGTGCTGTACGAGCGCACGCTGAAATTTTCAGAACATCTCATCGAACTTCGCAAGAGTCTCGAGAAATCGGTCGGTGCGTTCAACAGCGCGATCGGCTCGTACGAGACGAAACTGTTACCGCAAGGACGCCGGTTGAAGGACGAGGCGTCGCTGAGCGGAGACGAGATGCTGGACATTCCGCCGATCGATATCGTTCCGCGCGACATCACCGCGCTCGACACGGGAACCGAACCGCGGCGGATACCGCGGTCGCAGCAACTCTTCTAGCCAGTGCTCCCGCTACGGGCGGCTGGTACCGTCCGTAAAATCGACGCGGACGACTTTATAGGAGACGCCGGCCGCACGCAACAGCGGCGCTGCCGCAAAATTCTTCTTGAGCTGCGCGCAGTTGTCGTTGTATCCGCGGTGACCCATCCCGCCTTGCCAATCGCTCAGATCGTGCCAGCCTTCGATCCCGACGTTGGGTGAAAATTCGCCGGTGCGATCGAGTTGCATGGTTCCGAGGTCGCCGCCGTTGCGGCCGGAGATCGAAAACTCGAACTGCACCCGGCTCATCGTCTTGTCCGTCACGTTTTTGAACGAGATGCAAGCGACGATAGCCGTCCCATCGCGCTTTACGGCCGCGAATCCGCGGGTAACGTCGACCCCGTATTCGGTTTCTTTGTCGAGTGTCGGACTGGCGAACGTGATGGAACGATACGGATTGGGCGTCGGACTGGGAGACGGAGAGGGGCTGGGTGTAGCGGCGCGCGATGCCGGCGCCGCAACGATTGCGATCGCTGCGACGGCCATCGCGGCGACGAACTTATTGATGCGCACGGTCGGCCTGCCATGCTTTCAACGCATTCAGCGTGTTCGTCACGTGATTTTCGGGATCCAGATCGGTATACGTGTAGATGATCGTGCCGTCCGGCGCGATGACGTACGACGTCCGATTGGCATATTGCGGATGCGAAGCGAGCACCGCGTCGTAGGATGTCTCGACGGTCTGTTTGGTATCGGCGGCAACCGCGAATTTACTACGGCAATCGCTAACGGAGAACTTCTGCAGCGTCGCGAGCGGATCGTGCGATACGCCGATGACCGTCGCTCCTAGCGCTTTATATTGGTCGATCGCGTTGGCGAATTCGTGCGCCTCGATCGTGCAGCCCTTGGTGAAGGCGGCTGGATAAAAATAGAGGACGACCGGGCCTTTTTTGAGCGCTTCCGCCAGCGAGAACGTAAAGACATTGCCGCCCAACGTGGCTTGCAAGGTGAAGTCCGGGGCCTTCGAGCCGGTTGGGAGCGCGGCCGAAGCCGGCACGGCGAGCGCCAGCACGGCGGCGACCGTCGCAAGAATAGATGAACGAATCAGCTTCATGCTTCCGTCTTCGCACGAAAAGGTTAAAACTTCCTTGAGTGTGGAGGCCGACCCGTCGGGGGCCGAGTAGCCGGTTCCATGGTCACGGCCGCGGCGACGCCGTCTCCCGACCCATACGCGCTGTTTTCACAGACGCGTTCGGCCGTTAGTGCGGCACGATATCCCGTCCGGATCGATTATACGATCGGCGTGAGCGGCTACGACGGGGGCGTCGCTAAAACCAACCATTATCAAGCAATCGACCGCGTCGCCGAGCAGTCGCTGAAGGTCGGGGCGATCAGCGCCGAAGAGAAGGCTGCGCCACCGATTCCGCAGGGTGTCAACGTCAAATTCGTACTGGGAATTTGCTTTGGAGGGTGTGGCGGCATCGTCGTCCCGATGGGCCGTCCGGTCGCGTCGCAAGATCTTCTCGGCGTCCCTCTGCTAACGCCCGCGTACACGTACGGAATGCAATACCCGCTTACGCGGCGCACGACGTCCCAAGCCGATGCCGAAGTGGAGGGGCTGCCCGTCATTGCAGTCGTCGCGACGCAGACGCGAGAGTACACGATCGATTTTGTGGGCGACGAAACCATCGACGACACGCCCGTCTACCATTTGCGCTTTACGCCGTTGCGCAATCCAAAGAACAACCGGCTTCGGCAGCTTTGGGCCGGAACCACCGACCATCTGCCACGTAGAGCGATCGTGGCCGGCAACTTCACCATCGCGCCGCTCGTCGACGTTCCATGAACGATCGACTATACGGTGATCGGCGGCGCGCCGTACATTCAACGCGAACGAACCGATGCAGTGCTGTATATGCCGCATCGCCAAGTCGTGCGCGACGCACAAATCTCGTTCGAAGACATCCGCGAGGGTGCGGGATTTACCAACGTACCGCTGATCCCATCCGACGCCACCGATACCGCATTGGCAGAACCGGATCAGCACTGATTTACAGCTTGAACTCGACGTCGCGGAATTGTGCCGGATCGTAATTTCGATCGCCGGGCGGACGCGGCTGTTCCTTCCACCAGACGCTGTACACCGCTAGCCATTCGAAGTTCTCGAACAAGTATTCGTTTTCGCGAACGCGCCGTAGGCGCTCGACGAACGGCAGAATCGTGCTCCAGCGATAGCGCAACATAAAGCCGACCGCGTCGACGATCAACGACGCGTCCAGCACGCCCCGCCGCGCCAAACACGAAACGGTTTCAACGTATTGGGCCACGATCGTCAGCGCATCGTCGTCGTCAGAATCTTCAAATCGAGTTCGCACGGCTTGGTCGTCCGGGTAGCGCGAACCGATGGCTTCTAACTGTTTAAAGGCGCGCACGATCTGGGGATCGGTTAGCTGTCCGATCGCATCTAAAATGGCTAGCGCGTTGCGCTCGTGCTCGAGGTGACGATTTTGCCGCGAAAGGAAGTAGGTCGAGAAGGCGAGCGTGCCCAGCGATATGACGACCGACGCGGCGCTAAACGCCTGCTCGGCGGTCACGTCAGACCTTAGAGGCCCATCAAGCGGGCGATTACCACGCGCTGTACTTCGTTGGTGCCTTCGCCGATCTCGTTGATCTTCTGGTCGCGATACATCCGTGAGATCGGATACTCGTCCATAAAGCCGTAGCCGCCGTGGATTTGCAGTGCTTCGTTGACGACACGGTGGGACAGTTCGCCGGCGAATAGTTTTGCAAAACACGCGCTCCGCACGTAGTCGCGGCCCTGGTCTTTCTCCCACGCCGCTCGCAGCATCATCAGCCGCGCATGCTCGATTTCGGTCAACATGTCGACCAGTTTGAACGAGATGGCCTGAAACTTGCTGATCGGCCGTCCGAACGCGTGGCGTTCTTTGGCATAAGCGAGCGCCTCGTCGTATGCGCCCATGGCCAAGCCGATCGATAAGGCGGCTACCGATATGCGTCCGCCATCGAGGATCGTCAGAAACTGCTTATAGCCCTCGCCGCGCGGTCCGAGCAAATTTTCTTCCGGTACGGACGCGTCGGCGAACGAAAGCTCCCGCGTATCCGACGCGCGCCAGCCCATCTTGCCGTACTTCTTACTACGGGTGAAGCCGGGCGTGTCTTGCGGCACGATAATATTCGAAATCTCGGGCTTACCGTCGGGGCGCTTTCCGGTGACCGCCGTGATGGTCGTGCCGCCACTCATGTCCGTGCCCGAATTCGTGATGAAGGCCTTGGTGCCGTTCACGATCCAGTGCCCGTCGCGCAACTCCGCTTTGGTCGAAACGTTGCCGGCATCGCTGCCCGCATTGGGTTCGGTTAGGCCGAAGCCCCACAGTCGCTCGCCCCGCGCCAACGGAACGAGGAACCGCTCCTTTTGCTCCTGCGTGCCGAACAGATAGAAGGGCGTAGCCCCGAGCGAGACGTGCGCCGCCATCGTAATCGCGGTCGACGCGTCCGCGCGCGCGATTTCCATGACGGCGAGTGCATAACTGACCGTGTCGCCGCCGGCGCCGCCGTATTCTTCCGGGAACGGGAGGCCCATGAACCCGAGCTGCGCCATCGTCTTCACCAGATCGTAGGGGAACGCGGCTTCGCGGTCCATCTTCTCTGCGCGCGGCTTCACCTCGTACTGCGCGAATTCGCGCGCCAGGCTTTGGATCGCCTTTTGCTCGTCGGTCAAGTCGAAGTTCATGGCGGAGGTATAGGCCGCACGTCTAGGAAAAGTCCTCTTGCAGCGATGCTCTCACTGCGCAACGTCTCGCTTGTGTACCCGAACGGCGTGCACGCCCTCGATAACGTGAACCTAGAAATCGCGAAAGGCGAGTTCGTGTTTCTCGTTGGCGACTCCGGGACCGGCAAATCCAGCCTGCTTCGTTTGCTCTATCGCGAAGCGCGTCCGACATCCGGCGAGATTACGGTCGACGGAATACGCGTCGACCGACTGCGCCGCAATCGCGTACCGGCACTACGCCGGCACCTCGGCGTCGTCTTTCAAGACTTCAAGCTGCTGGTCGACAAGACGGTCTGGGAAAACGTCGCCTTCGCCATGCAGGTCACCGGCGCGCACACGCGCGACGTCATGCGACAGGTCCCGCGAGTGCTCGACCTCGTTGGGCTCGCCCACAAGAGCCGGATGTATCCCGGCGAACTCTCCGGCGGCGAGCAACAGCGGAGCGCGATCGCACGCGCGCTCGTCAACAATCCGAAGATCCTGTTGTGCGACGAACCGACGGGAAATCTCGACCCGGACAACGGCAACGAAATCATGGAGTTGCTGTCTCGTATCAATTTAAAAGGCACCACGGTCGTGGTGGCGACTCACAATCAATCCGTCGTCGATCGCATGCGCCGCCGCGTCGTCCGTCTCAAAGAAGGGCGCGTTGCAACCGACGAAGAGCGAGGCTACTATTACCTTGGACTGGGGCAAGGTCAAGTTCTTTCTGGGTGAGGTGTTGCGCAACTTCACGCGCAACGCCGGGATGCAGGTAACGGCCATCGGGACCGTCGCCATTACCATCATCCTTCTCGGAACGTTTCTCTTCGTGCGTGCCGCGCTCGCCGGACTCGGCGGCCAGCTGCTCGATCAAATAACGATTTCAGCAACGGTCGCCGGCAACGCTTCGGCGGCGCAGACGATCGCGCTGCGGCGGTTGATCGCGGCCGATCCGCGCGTCGCTTCGGTCGAATACATTCCAAAAGCAAAGGGCTGGGCCGATCTGCAACGCCGCTTGCGCGGGC
>JBDTKL010000120.1:0-10641 GCA_039935355.1 Candidatus Tumulicola sp. | reverse complement strand
CGCGATGCGGCTTCGAAACCGATCGCGCCCGTACCGGAGAAGAGATCGAGAATGCGCGCGCCGTCGACCCGTTCTGCCAAGATGGAAAACAACGACTCCTTGACGCGTCCCGGCGTCGGACGCACCTGCATACCTTTCGGCGATTTAAGTTTACGGCTGCCGAGCGAACCGCTCGTGATGCGTGGCGTCATTTGAACTCCTCGGGCGCGATAGGGTCGAGCGCTGGTTGCAGCCACGTATCGTCGTCGAACCACTCCGAGCGTATTACCGAATATGGAACCGTGCCGTACGACAACAACCGGTCGTGAAATGCGGAGAGTGGCTGCGACGTGCCGTTCGCGTCTCGATAGAGGCCCAGCAGCGTCTCGATCTGCGTCTTCCCCACGAGATAATCGATAGCCTGACTCGGGTCCATCGCAAACCGGGTCGCTTCACCACTGGCGGTGTCGGAGTCGATGCCGGCGTTCTTTTTAAAATACGCGATCGCTTGCGGCAGCGACATAGCGCCCGTCGCGAGGCCGACGTCGACGCCGACACGCGTGGCGCGATGCCGCATCAGATGGATAACTTGCTTGCGGGCGGCCGGATCGGCGTCGTACAGTCCAAGGCGCATCAACATCTCTTCGCCGTAGAACGCCCAACCTTCGGCAAAAACGCCGTCGTCGTGCACGTGCCGGATGAAGTCCGGATTGTGATAGGCATAGCTAAACTGTAGAAAGTGGCCGGGGATGCCTTCGTGACCCAGGATCGGCAAAACCGACTGGCGGGCATAGGCCACGAAGAAGCTCTGATTCGACGGCGAGAAATCAGGAACGAAGTAAAAGCCTTCGGGATCGGTTCCGAGCATCGCCGGTGGATTCATGAATCCGCCCGGATAGGTTGCCGCCAGCGCTTTCGGGACCTCGACGATGTGGAACGGCCCTACATACGAGGGAATGTCCACCACGCGATGCGACTTGAGGAAGCGCTTCAACACCGCAAGCGACGATTGATACTGCTGCAAGAAGGCGGCTTTGTTGGCAAATTTACGCTCGGGTGGTTGCGGCAACGACCGGTCGCGATTTTCTTCCCAGGCCTCGAGCGCGCGATCGCGTGCGAGTTCTTGGCTTCCGATGGCAGCGACCTGATCGGCGTCGTACGGCAAGAGGAGAACGCGTTTCAGATAGCAGTTATATTGGTCGCGGCCCACGGCGAAGCCGCCCGCATGATCGCTCTGCATGCCCGCGTCGAGCCACGTGCGATAGGCGTGCAGCGCCGATACAGCCGTCGACACCGCCTGGTGCAGCCGCGCTCGTTGCGCTTGCGGAACGTTACGAGCCAGTTCGTCGAGCGACGCGGTGTACAGCGAATCGCCGTCGCGAACATCGCCGGAAGCGATCTGCGCGAACTCGCGAACCGTGTCCGTCAAGTTGCTCTTGCCTTGCGCCAGAACGGTGGGGCATGCGCGCAACCGCCCGATGGCGTCCTCGACACGGCGCGTATCCGAAGCGTACGGTCGTTTGATGATCGAGAAGATTCCGTTGGCGCACTCGCCCTCGTAGACGCTCGGATTGCGCTCGAGCGGACGCAGAACCGTGCGGCTCCAGTAATCGCCTTCAAGATCCGACCGCACCAACAAATAGTCGACGATGTCGTGGCGCGACGCGCCTGGAGGAGGCGTTAGAGCGGCCAGCTCGTTGCGAAAACTACGCAAGCGATCCATCTGCGCCGCTTGCGTCTGCTGGCTAAAATCGGCCAGCTTGTCGTCGACGTCGTGCACGCCGGCGTCGGTTGCCGACGTCGGATTCTCGAGCAACGACCACGCCGTATAGCGTTGCTCTAAATCGACTAACCGAGCGTCGTAGGTAACGACGTGCTCGGGCTGCTGCGGTGCGGCCGGCGTCGCGGTAAATGCCAGCGTAGCGCAGGCCGCGAGCGCGGCGATCGATAGTTTATGAAAGCGCATGCGAACGCGAGTCCAATAAGGCGGGGAGAGCGGCGAGGTCGCCGATGCGAAAATCCGGATCCGTCGCTTCTACAGGGTACGGCAGTTCGTCGGCATCGAGCCAAACCGTTCGCAGGCCCGCGGCCGCCGCACCTCCGATATCGACCGACGGATTATCGCCGACGTACCACGTATGCTCGCGCTCCGTCCCTAGCGCATCGATCAACGCTTCGAACGCAAGCACCTCTGGTTTTTGCACGCCGATGTCGGCGCTGGCAATGACGGTTCCGACAAAACCGGCGCGCCGCGCCTTACGGATCTGCAATGGATTCCAACCGTTGCTCAGGACGGCCGTGCGCACACCGCGGCGTTGCAGTTCGAGTAACATTTCGCGCGCCCCCGGCAATGGAACGACCACACGATCGACCAGGTCCAACGCAATCTGTTGAAATCGCTCGGCATAACGAACGTCCGGCTCGATGCCGCGTTCCCGAACGAAAATATAGATGGCTTCCTCGATCGTAAAATCGCCGGCACGCTGGCGCGCCAACAGTTCATCGATGCGTCTCGATTCCTCGACCAAGTTGCGGCACTTGCCGCCTTCTTCTTGGACGGTTTCGAGCATCCGTAACATCGCGATGCGTTCGAGCTTGTTATCGATCACCAGCGTATGGTCGATGTCGAACCCGACACCGACCAGCGCTTTATCGTTCATCGCGCGTTCGCGACGCTAGCGCGGCCCCGGCCCGGTGACGACCCGGACGAAACCGTTCGGACGAATGAACTTCGCCAAAGCGGCGGCAACCGCGTCGGGCGTCGCATTGAGTTCGGCTTGCGCGTCGAGCACGTTCTGATCGAGCGGCAAGTCCAGCGACGAGTAGTTCAATAGTTCGCGCGCGACGCCGTTGTAGCTCGACTGGCGAATCGGGAAGTCGCCCATCAACAACGCTTTGCTGCGCAGGAGACGATCCGGCTGGATCGCGGTCTTTTGCAGTTGGCTCAAGATGGCAACGACCTGTCCTTCGGCGGGGACGATATTCTGCGGATCGCATCCGTAGCGAACCGTAAACGTGCCGCGCACTTTACCGGCACTCACCGAGCTGCCGACGTTGTAGACATACCCGTGCACTTCACGCAGATCGTGATAGAGCATCGACGAATAGAAACCGCCCGTTAGTACCGTGTTTGCCAACTGCAGGCGCGCCCAGTCGGGATCGGTCCGCAGGAGCGAAAGCGTTTCGACGAGCTGTACCTGGGATTGCACGCGGCCGGTCGCCGGGATCGTGACTTGGCTCGGCGCGTTGGCGGCAGCGGGCGGCGGTTCGATGTTCGGCTTCGGCCCTTGTGCCGTCCAACTGGAGAAGTATTTCTCAAAGACCGCTTTTGCTTCGTCGGGCGTCGTGTTTCCGATAACGACGATCGTCGTGAGATCGGGCCGGTAGGCAGATCCATACCACGCCTTGACTTGATCTAGCGTTAGCGCGCCGACGGTTTGCGGCGTCGCAAAGCGTCGCGACGGGTCGCCAGGCGGATACAGTGCGGACATCAGCGCGACGTCGGTGAGATGGTCGGGCGACGTCATTTCGCCGGTCAACGATCCGACCGCCTGGTCTTTGACGAGTCCGAACGATTTCGGGTCGAATGCCGGATGCAGTTCTTCGTCGGCCAGCAACTGTACGCCGCGATCGAAGTCTTGCGACAGCACGCGCACTCCGAAGCTCGTTCCGGCCGTCGTCGTAGCGGCGATTTTGTCCAGTTCGGTCGCGAGACCGACTCGGTCGTAGGTGGCCGTTCCGTACGGCAGCAGCCCGGCCGTCACGTCGGCAACGCCTTCTTGGCCGGCCGGTTCTTGGACGTCCGTGTTGTTTTGAATTTGTCCGCTGACGACCACGGTGTGCGTGATCGTTTCGGGCTGCACGATCAATCGTACGCCGTTCGACAGACGCATGTCGGTCGGGTTGATGGTTTGCGAGGGAACGTGCAAGTTGGCGAGGATCGATTGCGCCCAGCTCGGCAACGGCTCGTGTTTGCTGGGCGGAATCGAGTTATTTTCGGCGGCCATCGATCCGCCGCCGCTGGCGGTGCCGGCATTCTTTGGAACGGCGTACGCCGCTACCGCCGTCGTGTTATTCAAGTAGGTGCGTAGAACGCGATTGACGTCCGCGACGCTCACGTTCTTAAAGTGCGAAATCATGTCGTCGGGCGAACCGAGGCCTTGGACCGCAACGGCTTGGCTCCACTCGTTGGCCAGGCCCTCGATCGAATTCCCGTTGAACTCGAGCTCGGAGACCTCGCGCAACTTGGCCGCTTCGACCAGGTCGGCGGGAACGCCATTGGTTTGGTACGCGTTGATGATGCCGCGGATTTCCGCGTCGACGTCTTGTGGTTTCGACGTCACCGGAACCGCCGCAAAGGCGATGCCGAGGCCGGCCTTCGTAAAGGTTTGCTCGTCGAACTCGATACCGAGTGCTTTACCCGTAAACGGAAGCGCTCCGAACGTACTGCGCTGGTTGTTGAGCACGTCGCCGAGGATTTGCGATGCCGCGTAATCCGGACTGTCGTAACCCGGCATGCGGTAACCGATCAATACCGCGGTATACGGCTGATCCGAGGTCTCGTGATACGTCGCTCCGTGAAGCGGCTGCAAATGTACCGGGTCGCGTGCCGGCAACTTGGCCGACGGAATGTCGCCGAACAGCTGTTTGACCCGGGCGATCGTCTGCGCGCCGTCGACGTTTCCGACGATGACGTACACCGCGTTATTCGGGTGATACCAGCTGTGATAGAACTTGAGGAGTTGGGCTGAATTGACGTCGTTCTTGAAGCCTTGTACGGTACCCAAACCGTCTTTGTCGTACGGCGTGCCGCCGACCAAACGATTTTGCATCTTCACGAACAGCCGGTAGATCGCGTTGCTGTTGTCTTGCGTGACCTCTTGGGTGATCGCGCCGCGCTCCTGGGCCCATTGGTCGGGCGCCATGATCAAGCCCGTCGCTCGCGAGCGCTCGACGCGCAACGCGATGTCGAGATACTGCGACGGAACGGTAAAGTAATATTGGGTGACGTTGTTCTGCGTGTCGGCGTCGAAGTTGCCGCCGGTGATGCCGATCGTCTCCATCAGCGACGACGACGACATCGTCTTGCTCCCGCGGAACATCATGTGTTCCGTCGCATGAGCGAGCCCGTCGATCCACTGCTCGTCGGATCCCACTTTGTAGTTGAGCATCGTCGTTACGACCGGCGCCAAGGTGTCGCGTACGACGACGACTTGCAGCCCGTTCGACAACGTAGCCCGAGTCACGTCGCCGGCCGCACGGGCAGCGACGGAAGAACAACAGAATACCGTCAACGTCGCAAGCGCAGCGACGAGCCTTCGTGAAAATCGCATCCCTAACTCTTCTTCTAGCAGCCGCACGACTCCCCGAGCACCGCCGTTACGACGAGAGTAACAGGCTCCGCGTACTCGGTTGCCGTTCCAGCGCGGCGCGCAGTCCTGCGTGGTCGGGGGCGCTCAGGCTTTCGTCGCCGCGAACGATGGCCTCGGCTTCCGTCTTGGCCTGGCCGTAGATTCCAAGGTCGCGAGTGAGATCGGCGTACCGCAGGCCGTCGGACCCCGACTGGGCGGTACCCGCAAAGTCGCCCGGGCCACGCAATTGCAGGTCCTCCTCCGCGATTTCGAACCCATCGGTCGTTCGCGTGAGAATCCCGAGCCGGTCGCGCTCTCCGGCTTCGTCGTCGTAGACCAGAATGCAGTACGATTCCAATGCGCCTCGCCCGACGCGCCCACGCAACTGATGCAACTGCGCGAGACCGTACCGGTGTGCGTCGAGGACGACGATGACCGTCGCATTGGCGACGTCGATCCCGACCTCGATGACGGTGGTCGCAACCAGAACGTCGATTTCTCCGCGTGAAAAACGCATCATCGTTTCATCTTTTTCACGCTGCGGCATGCGCCCGTGCAGTAGGCCTATCCGGACGCCCTTCGCCGGACCGCGGCCCAAGCGCTCGAACTCCTCGACTGCGCCGGTCAGACCGGTCTCGCCCTCTTCGATGGCCGGGGTCACCACATACACCTGGCGGCCGAGCCGCACGTTTTCGGCGACGAACTCTTCGACGCGCTCCTTTCGGCTGCCGCGGACGGCGAACGTCTGGATCGGCGTTCGTCCGGGCGGCAACTCGTCGATCGTCGAGACGTCGAGGTCGGCATAGATCGATTGCGCCAGGGTGCGCGGTATCGGCGTCGCCGTCATGTGCAGCGTGTGCGGGGCGCCGCCTTTGGCACGCAAACGCGCCCGCTGCTCGACCCCGAAACGATGTTGTTCGTCGATGATAACCAGGCCCAACCGATCGAACTCCACGCTCTCGGTCAAGAGAGCGTGCGTTCCGATCGCGAGCGCTGCTTCGCCCGAGGCAAGGCGCGAGACCGCCGCGGTTCGCGAGCGTTGCGACTGCGCTCCAAAGACGGCTTCGACCCCAATCCGGAGCGGAACCAAGAGCGGGGCCAGCTTGGCGGCATGCTGCGAGGCGAGTAGTTCCGTGGGCGCCATCAGTGCCGATTGGAGACCGTTTCGTGCGGCGAGTACGACCGCGGCGGCAGCGACGAGCGTCTTTCCGCTACCGACATCGCCTTGCAGCATGCGATTCATCGGAACGTTGCGCGACATGTCGTGCCATATTTCGGAAATGACGCGCAACTGTGCTCCGGTTAAAGCAAACGGTAACGCGGCTGCGAATTCGTCGAGTAGGCCGGGATCGGCACGGAGTTCGCTCGCGTCGGTTTCTCGTTCGCGCCGCAGGCGGCGAAGTTGCGCCGCGGCCGCCAACGATAGAAACTCCGAAAACACGAAGCGCTCGCGCGCGAGAACCACGTCCTGCGGGTCCGCCGGACGATGCACCGCGCGATAGGCCTCGTCGAGCGATGGATAGCCGCGCCGTTTTGCGATCGACGGCGGTAACGCGTCGTCGCTCGCATATTCCAGTAAACGCGCGAAGTTGTCTCGCACGACCGAGGCGATTTTGCGGCTCGCCAGTCGCTTACTGGCGCGATACACCGGCACGAGTTCGCCGCGATACGCTTCTCCTTCGCCGAGCGAGGTGTAATGGGAAACGTTGACGGTGGCGAGCGTCAACGCACGCTCGACGCGTCCTCGTACGTACAGGCGCATGCCTTCGTGCAAACGGCCATAGACGAAGCGCCGCCGGCCGATCCACTTTGCAGCAAACGGCGAGCCCTCATCGTCGCGCATCGAGGCTTCGACGATCTCGAGATCGCGTATGCGACGCTCCTTGAGGGCCACGATCGTACCGACGGCATTCTCTTCACCGCCGGCGACTCCCAACTCGCGCGCCGGCGTTGGGAATCGTAAGTCGTCATACCGGAACGGGAAGTATTCCAGAAGGTCGGATGCGGTCGCGATTCCGAGCTCCAGAAAGAGCGGCGCTGTTTTGGGGCCGACCCCGCGAAGCTTCGAGACGTCAATCACGAGATGCCGGCGCGCTCAAGCGTTGCAACCGATGATAGGCTGCGCGAACGTGCGGCACATCGACGCCGTAGCGTCCGGCGAGCTCGACGACGGCACCCAACATCGGGTCGATTTCGAGCGGTTTGTCCGACCGCAAATCCTGTAACATCGAAGTGCGTACGTCGTCCAGACGGGCCGCGTACGCGATGCGCGCGTCGATGTCGGCGTCGGCGACCACGCCCATCGCGCGTCCAACGTCCAGCGTTTCGTGCATCAATCGGCGAACCTCGGCGACCTGCCGCTCGTCGCCGAGCATCGTGCGAATCGACGCGTCCTCGAGCGTGCTGACGGAGTTCAATCCCACGTTGTTGACGAGCTTTAGCCAGGCGATCGCTCGAATGTCATCGTCGATTTCCGCCTGCAAACCGGCGTCACGCATGAGGCTCGCGATTGCCGCGACGCGCGGCTGCGCCGCCGCCACCACGGCACCCAAGACGTAGCGCAAACCTCCGCTCTGAACGATGCTTCCGGGAGCTTCGACCCGCCCCGAAACGTGAACCACACCGCCGACGATGCGCTCGTCGTCGAACGCGCCCCCGAGTACGCCACCGGGATCCACCGACTGCAATGCGGGTCGCCGCACGTACCAAAACGGCACGCCGTTCTGTAGCGTCACGATCGTCGCGCCGGAATAGCGCGGGTCGGACAGGCTTTGGAGCAGCGACGGTTCCCATTGGTGCGATTTGAAAGCGAGCACGAGCGCGTCGAAGCTTCCCAACGCGCGGACATCTTCGGCGGCCTCGACACGAACGTCAAACGAGCCGAGATCGCTTCGAACGTGCAGTCCGTCGCGCCGAATGGCCTCGAGGTGGGTGCCGCGTGCGACGACGCCGACGGCCACTCCGGCTCGTGCGAGCGCGGCGGCGACGAAACCGCCGATCGCGCCGGCGCCGATTACCGCAATCCGCATTTATAAATCGTTGAGGCGACGGGCAGATTTGAACTGCCGGATGGGGCTTTTGCAGAGCCCTGCCTTACCACTTGGCTACGTCGCCACGACACCGTCCGATTAGGACACTGGAGCGGGTAGTGGGAATCGAACCCACGCGTCGACCTTGGGAAGGTCACAGGCTACCATTACATCATACCCGCGGTCGGTTGGTCCGCACACTACCACGGTTACGGATGAAACCCTTGGACAACCCATGGTTTCACCCGCGAGCGCTCGAAAACCGTTCGCCGTGACCTGGGTGTACCTGGTGCCGCCGTGGCTACTATTCGCCGGCGTCTTGACTGTTGCCGTCGGCCTGTCGACGCTCGGCTTGTGGGTGAGCCGCCAGGCTCTCAACCGGCGCGAAGAGCTCACGCATAACGACGTCGCAGGCCCGATCATCGCCACGGTCGGAACGATTTTGGCCGTGATCCTTTCGTTTTTGCTGGTGACCGTTTGGCAAGAGTACGACGGCGTCGCCGCCACCGTGGTGCAAGAAGAGAGTGCCGTGGCCGATCTGTTTCGCCTTTCCGACCATCTGCGCGAGCCCGCATCGACGACGTTGCGCTCCCTGATGCGTTCGTACGTTAACGAGGTCGTCGAGCGAGAGTGGCCGGCGATGCGTCGCGGAGAGAGCAGCCCGACCGCCAGGAAAGAAATCCTAGACACGATTTCGGTATTGTCGGCATATCAGCCCAAAACCACCGGCGAGGCGACCCTTCAGGATCACGCGCTGACGCTCGCGACGACGATTGCCGACGCTCGACGATCCCGATTGTTTGCGAATCAGCAGGGCATTCCGATGTTTTTTTGGGTCGGCGATATTCTATTGGCGGCGATTACGATCGGCTTCTGCTTCTTATTCCGCGTGCGTAGTTTCGGCGCGCACTTGCTCATGACGGCCGGCCTTACGACCGTGATCGCCACCATTTTCGTGCTGATCGCGCTCTTCGATTACCCGTTCAGAGGCGACAGCCAAATACGCCCGACCGTCTTTATGGCGCTCCAACAGAAGATGGGCGGCGCGTTACCTATCCAATCAGACTGACGGAGCGCGACAACACGATCGCGATGGTTGCGAACGAGACCATCGCTTCGATCATCATCGCCGTTTTGGCCCGGCGAGACAACGGCAGCGCGTCCGCCGGGCTGAACGCCGTTGCGTTGGTGAATGCGAGATAGAGATAATCAAAAAAAGCCGGCGTCCAATGCGGGTCGTAGGCGTTGGAACAGGTTGTCTCCGAGAACGACATCTGCGGAAATAGAAAATCCGGCTTATGCGAGCCGTGCGATGCCGAATCGCGTTCGCGGATTGCGGGTCCGCCGCCATCTAATTCCCAAAACCACAATCCGAACACCAAGACGTTGGTCAACCAAATTTGCCCGCCGTTGCGCAGCAGCACTAACGCAGAGTCGAACGTTTTCGCCTTTGCCGGATGGAAAAATGCTGCGATCAAGAGCACGATCGACGCGATGTTGAAAAAGTTGACGATCGCGATCGAGAGCAATCCGAGAACTCGTATGCGGCGGCTATCTGCAGTTCGTCGCGGCGCTAGGTAGAATAGCGGCACCAGCACCAGCAGCACCAGTAGCGGCGCGACCCACACGGGACCGATCGTAAGGCGGGGCGGCAACGTAATGTAGAGCGACAACGCCGCGGCTACCGCCAGCACCGCATGCCAGCGCGGTTCGTGGCGAATCGTATAAGAGGGTTCGCGCTTGGCCATCGGACCTCGAGATTCGCGTGCGAGGACGCGCAACCCGCCGCCACGGCGAGGGTATTATGGCGCGTATGCCGACCGATTTTCGCGATGGTCAAACCTTTCCGCGTCCCGGGCGCCAAACTGCCGGCGACGCGATGTGGCTGTTCCGCCTTTCCGATAAAGCCCGTGCGGCCAAAGCCGGCACGATTCACGACTATATCTATCCATGTCCGATGGACCGCGGTGTGCTAGAACGCTGGGGCGTACCAATTGCCGAATTCGAAGCCGCGCTCGACGAGTACGGCGATGATGCAACGCTGATGGTTTGGTTCCGCACGCGCGTTCTTCCCGAAGCCGTGCAAAGCGCGAACGCCTGGCTGCAAGACGAGAAATCGGAGAACATGGACCGCCAGGACCGCGAAGAGGGCGTCGCCCCGTCGACCAAGGCGTGATGGGCCAGCGCATCGACTTCGTACGGCCCGACGGAACGAAGGCGCCGGGGTATCTTTCCGAAACGAACGGCGGTGGCGCCGCGCCTGGCGTCGTGCTTTTCGAAGA
>JBDTKL010000119.1:0-4571 GCA_039935355.1 Candidatus Tumulicola sp. | reverse complement strand
TCGGACCGGTCGACGTGCTGGTTAACAACGCCGGTACGCTGCAACGCAAGCCGCTGGTCGACGTGACCGACGACGACTATCAACGGCTGATCGCGAGCAATCTAACGGGCTCGTTCAACGGCATGCGCGAGGGCGCCAAACGCGTTCGCGACGGCGGCCGCATCATCAACTTCTCGACCAGCATCATCGGCTATTACGTTCCGACGTATGCAGTCTACGCGGCAACGAAGGCGGCGGTCGAAGCGATGACGCACGTGCTCGCAAAAGAGCTCGGCGCACGCAACGTCACCGTGAATGCCGTCGCGCCCGGTCCGGTCGCGACCGATCTCTTTCTGACCGGCGCTTCGCAAGAAATCGTCCAACGCTTGACCGGCGAGATCCCGCTCGGCCGTCTCGGCCAGCCCGACGACATTGCCCGCGTGGTTTCGTTTCTAGCCGGTCCCGACAGCGGCTGGGTCAACGGCCAAGTGATCAAAGCCAACGGCGGACGTAACTAACGCAGTCTGCTGGGGGAACCGCGGAATTCGGCGACTAACGCGACGAGCGTGCACCGCTGGAGACGCGCCGCAACCGTCGCTCTGATCGCGTTCGCTCCGGTTGCCGCGAACGCGCAGCCCGCGCTGCGCCTTCTCCCGGCACCTGCGGTCGTCGAGACGGTTGCCGGATGCGATGTCCCGGCGACAGCCCTGCTTCGCGCGGCGGCTGGACTGGATGCGGGCGCGTTCGACGAGTTGCAGTCGCGTTGGCAAGCGTTGGGCATCGGACCGTTCGCGAGGGTTCCAGCGTTAAAGGCAACGATTGCAGTCGTGCACGATGGTTCGCTGGCGCCACAAGCATATCGCTTGGTCGTCGATCGCAAGCGTGCGGTGGTATCGAGTTCGGATGCTGACGGCGCATTTTATGGGATCGTAACCCTCGCACAGATGGCGCAGCGGTCGAACGCCGGATGGGTCGTGCCGTGCGCCCGCATCGAAGACCGCCCGAAGCTGCAGTGGCGTATATTATCCGACGACGTGTCGCGCGGACCGCTGCCGACCATGCGCTATTTTGAAGAGCGCGTTCGCACGATCGCGGCCTTTAAGATGAACGGCTACTCGCCGTACATGGAAAACGCGTTCGTCGATCCGTCAAATCCGCTACCATCACCGCTCGACGGCATCACGCCGGCGCAGCTGCGGGCCTTGGCCGCATACGCCGCGCGATATCACGTGGCGCTCATTCCCGAACAGCAGACGTTCGCGCACATGCACAACACGCTGCGCATCGAGCAATACGCGTCTGCGGCCGAGTTGCCGCATGGGTTCTTGCTGTCGCCGGCCGACCCACTCAGCGAGGCGTACCTGCGCAGCACGATCGATGCCGAGCTCGCAGCCGTGCCGCACCCGCCATTTTTTCATATCGGTTCCGACGAAACGTCTACTCTCGGATCGGGAACGACGCAGGCGTATGTCGCGCAGCACGGCTTGCTGCACGCTTTTGCCGATCACGTCGATGCGATGCAGAAGATCGTCGCACCATCGGGTGCACGAATCATGCTGTGGGGCGATGCGATCGACAAAGACGCGTCGATCGTGCCGCTATTGCCGCGCAACGCCGTGATCGTCAATTACCAATATGCCGCGCAGTTCGATTTTGCCAAGTCGATCGCACGCGTAGCGAGCGGTGGTTTCGATCAGATGGTCGCGCCGGGCGCCAGCAATTGGAACGAGATCTATCCGAAGATCGATACCGCCATTCCCAACGCACGCAATTTCATCGGTGCGGGAAAAGCGGCCGGCGTGCTCGGCGCGTTCGAAACGGTCTGGCACGACGACGGCGAGTCGTTGTACGAGGCCACGTGGTATCCGGTAGTGTATGCGGCGGCTCAAGCGTGGGAATCCCGCGACGTCGATCCGCAAACGTTCGCGGCGGGCTACCCCAGCGCGTTTTACGGCGTCGACGACGCGCGATACGCGCGCGACGTTCGGTCGTTGGCCGCCGTCACGAATGCACTCGAGACCTCGGAATACGACACGACCAACGCGTTGTTTTGGACCGATCCGTTCGACGCACCGGCGCAGGCGCGCATGGCCAAGGTCGACTTGCGCCAAGTGCGCCTCGATGCGGAATCGGTCGAACGGCATTTGATCGACGCGCGCCCGCCGCTACATGCCAACGCTGCATTCGTGACGTTTCTGGCGGCGCGCAGGCTCGACGCGCTCGCGCGCAAGTTCCAAATCGGAACCGAGGTGCGTGCGATGTATGCCGATGCGGTCGCGCACATCGACGAGCCGAACGGACCGGCGCTACGCGACCTGTATTGGTGCCGCTATTGGATGTGGGAGCTGCGCGATACGTACGAAGAACTGGCGCCACTCTACGCGCGGGCTTGGCGGTACGAATCGCGCGACGGTCATCTCGCCTCGAACCTCGAGCACTACCATTTGTCCGCTCAGCATGCGATTGGCGACGCCGATGCACTGTACCGCGCGACCTACGACGGCTACGTACGCGGCAAGACGCTCCCGCCGTTCGATACGGTCATCGGTCGATGACGGCGATATTGGTTTTGCTGGCGTTCGCAGTGTTCGCCGTGCTCATGTACGTGCGCGTGCTGCCCGCGTTGATTGCGGTTCCCGCGATGGGATTGACGATGGCGCTCGCGGCAGGCGTGCATCCGGCGGCGCTCGGTTCGATCGTCACCGGCGGCGTGGTCGCGCTGGCGCCGGTGTATGCTGCGGTCGTGTTCGGCGCGCTGTTGGGGCGCGTAACGCTCGACACCGGCATCGCGCGTGCGATGGTCAACGTCGCCGCCGAATACGGCGGTGAGAAGCCGCTGTGGATGGCGCTCGGATTGTGCGCCGTCGTCGCGTTGCTGTTTACGTCGTTGTCGGGTTTGGGCGCGATCATCATGGTTGGATCGGTCGCGCTGCCGATCATGATGACGACCGGCGTGCCGCGCCCAATTGCAGCCACGCTGTTCTTGATGGCGTTCGCCCTCGGCTTCATTTTCAACGCCGCCAACTGGACGTTCTACACGACCTACTTCAGCGTCGGCGAACCACAGTTATTTCGCTACGCGCTGGTGCTGGCCGCGATCGATGCCGTAGCGCTGGTCGTCTACGCGTGCGTGTCGTTCGCCCGTCATCGCGGCTACGCGACGTGGGCAGTTCGCGCGAAGCCCGACGAGCGACAAGGCGTTCCGGCGATTGCGATGATCACGCCATTGCTGCCGCTCGCGCTGTATTACGGCCTGCACCTCGATGCCGTGCCGGCGTTCTTGATTGCAGCGGTGTTCGGCGCGGTCGTGGCGCGTCCGAAAACGGCGATCGCGACGTTGGTGGCAGCGGGGATCCGCGGAGTGGAAGACGTCGCTCCGGCGCTACTGCTGTTCATGGGCATCGGCATTCTAGCGACCGCGACCAAACAACCGCAGTTCGTGGCGGCGCTCCATCCGCTGATCGGCGCTTGGCTGCGCAACCCAATCGCGTACGTCGTAGTGTTCGGCCTGACGAGCCCGCTCACGTTGTACCGTGGCCCGCTCAATCCGTTCGGGGTCGGCATCGCGGTCTTCACCGTGCTGGCGTCGTCGCACGTGTTAGCGGCGGTGGTGCTGGTGGCGGCAGTCATGGCGGTGGTGCAAGTGCAGAACGTGTGCGATCCGACGAACACGGCCAACGTCTGGATCGCCAACTTCACCGGCGTGCAGATCGAGACATTGACGAAGCGGACGCTGCCGTACCAAGTCGGCGTGGCCGTGTTGGCGACGTTGGCGGTGGTGCTGCTTTCGAGCTGGTTGTTCGGCGCGCAAGCGTTCGCATCGGCGTTGGCGGCCGCTCGCGCCGCCGTGGCCGAACCGCCGGGTTTGTACGCGCCGGCACAAGCCGCCGGACGGATCGGTGTTGAGGACGACGGCGGTGCGTTCGGGCGCGCCGCCACCGCCGCCACCATTGGCGCGCTGAACGCTTCGGGTACCGGGCTCGCGGCAGCGCCGGCCCAGGGCGATGCGAATCTCACCGATTGCAGCGCCAAACCGTTTGCCGCCTATGCCGACGTGCTTACCTCGACGTTCCAGCTCATCGAAGGAACCGACCTCGACGTCGGAATTCGGCTCGAAGACTGCGGCGGTTGGATCGTGAACGAATGGCACGACCATCGCGTGTTTGCGGCGCCGTCGGTCGATGACGCCGCGGCATTGGCGCGTGAAAGCGCGGCGCGATTGCTCGAGTGGTCGCACGCGCAACCGGCCCGAAGCCACGCACTGTTTCAGCGAGGCTTGGCGGTGCTTCCCAGCGACCCGCCGACGTACTTGTACTCGCTCTTTAAAACGGTGGACGGGCAGATGCGCACCTACGTTCGCGCCGGCGGGCCGGCCTACGTCGCCGGCTTGCGTACCGACGACATCGTCGACACGGTCGACGGCAAGTTCTGGTGGGAATATGGTACGTATCAGACGCAGCAGCGCGCCTACGATGGAAAGCCGCACGTCTTCGGCATCCATCGCGGCACTGCAACCTATGAGATTCGCCTGGGTGATCCGCTCGTGAAAGGATCTTCGTGAACGTCAACGATTCCGAACTGCTCGACTATTG
>JBDTKL010000118.1:0-7151 GCA_039935355.1 Candidatus Tumulicola sp. | reverse complement strand
ACGATGGCGCCACCGCCGGCTCGCCGTTCGCGCGTCGCTCCCGGCGACGACGAATTCACCGGCTTCGTCTTTAAAATTCAAGCGAACATGGATCCACGGCATCGCGATCGCATCGCATTCGTGCGCGTGTGCTCGGGCAAGTTCGAGCGCGACATGACCGTGCGCAACGCGCGCACCGGCAAAGAGGTGCGCTTGTCGCGCGCCATGCGGCTGTTCGCCGACGAGCGCGCGTCGATCGACACCGCCTATGCGGGCGACGTCGTCGGTCTTGCCAATCCCGGTGTTTTCGCGATCGGCGACGCGCTGTACGACGGCGCCCCGGTCGATTTTGGACCCATCCCCTCCTTCGAACCGGAACATTTCGCCCTCGTGCGCAGTACGGACACGGCGAGCTACAAATCGTTTGGAAAAGGCATCGCGCAGCTGCGCGAAGAGGGAGCGGTACAAGTGTTTTACCCGTACGGCTCGACGCGAACCGAACCGATTCTCGCCGTGGTCGGCGAGTTGCAGTTCGAGGTCGCCAAGTACCGTTTAGAAGAGGAATACAACGCCAAAACGGTCTTCGACCGCATGGCGCTGTCGCTCGCACGCCGCGTCACCGGCGACCCCGCGCGTATCGCGTCGGCGCAGATGCCGTCGAACGCACGGCTCGTCGAGGATTGGGACGGGCAACCGGTCGGTTTGTTCGAGAGTGAATGGAGCTTGCGGCTCGCGCAAGAGTGGAATCCGCAGCTCCAATTCGTCGCATTTTCTTCCGTAGCCGAGGAGGTCGTCCCACAGTGAATTTCGCTCGAGTACTCGTCGCCGTCGCCTGCGTCGCATCGTTCGTCGCGTGTTCGTTCCAAAATAAAAACGAGCGCGAGGCCGACACGATCACCCATGCGGTGATGAACAACGATTTGCGACCGGTTCAAAATGATATCGCGAAAGGCGTTACGATTCCGCGCATCAAGGTGGCCGAATGGTCGGACGAGTTGAATGCGCAGGGCAAGCTAAAGTCGATCAAAGAAGTGACCGACGGCTGCGCTCCCGGTTGGCATTGTTTCAACGTGGTCTTCGAGAAGCACACCTACGTCGAACACATGCAGCTCGACGAGAACGGCAAAGTCGTGAACTGGTACTTCCACATGCAGCAGCCGGGGGCGAAGCCCGCGGCCGCCTCCTAGCCCCGCGCTGCATGGCCGTATCGTTCGAAGACATTCGTGCCGCGGCCGTGCTGCTCGCGGGCATCGCGCACCGCACCCCAATCGTTCGTTCGCGCACGTTGGACGAGCGGTGCGGTGCAATCGTATTGCTGAAGTGCGAGAACCTTCAACGAATGGGCGCGTTCAAGTTTCGCGGCGCCTATAACTTTCTATCGCAACTGAACGAGGATCGGCGTCGCGCGGGCGTCGTGGCATTTTCCAGCGGCAACCACGCACAAGGCGTGGCGCTGGCCGCGCGATTGCTCGAGATGCCGGCGACGATCGTGATGCCGAACGACGCACCCGCCGTCAAAGTCGACGCGACGCGCGATTACGGCGCGGAAATTATTTTTTACGATCGCAATAACAACGACCGCGAAGCACTAGCGCAACGCATCGCCGGCGAACGCGGAGCCGTTGCCGTTCCGCCGTTCGACGATCCGCGTATCATCGCGGGTGCCGGAACCGTTGGATTGGAGCTGGTCGAAGATATCGAACTGGATGCGATCGTCACGCCGGTCGGCGGCGGCGGCCTGATTAGCGGCACGAGTATTGCCGCGCACGGAATCGACCCGTCGATCGAAATCTATGGCGTCGAACCCGAAGCCGGCGACGATTTCGCACGTTCGCTGCGCGCCGAAGACCGTATCGAGATTTCCGTGCCTGCGACCATCGCCGATGGGCTTCGCACCACTCAGCCGGGCGAGCACACCTTCGCGATTGCGCGGGCGCACGTCAGCGACGTCGTTACCGTAAGTGACGAAGAATTGCTGCGCGCGATGCGCTTCGCGTTCGAACGCATGAAGCTCGTGATGGAGCCGAGCGGCGCTGCCGGACTTGCCGCGCTGCTCGAACGTCGCATTCCCGGGCTCGCCGGCAAACGCGTCGGCGTCGTCATCAGCGGCGGCAACGTGGATGCCGCTACGTTCTCGCGAGCCATAGCAAGCTAGAAGCGGCTCATGTAACGGCAACTGGGGCACTGAATGTAAAGTGCCAGGCGATTCGGGATGGTTAGATCCAGCTAAACTATTGTTATTCGCGGCGTTCGTGCTGCCCGGATTCGTCGCGTGGAAAGTAGGCCAACTGCGGCTACCCCAAGGCGAGCAGAAGCCGCAAGATGTCATCCTCGAAATAGTCGGTTACGGAATCGCGAATGCGTTGCTTGCGACTCTGTTACGCTTGCCGCCAACCCGTTGGTCGGTCTGGCCAGCGGACCTCTTGAACTTGCTTGAGTTTTTCGTGGCCGTGTTTGTCTTGCCAACGTTACTGACTCTGGGTGTGAGTTGGGTAATAGGGCGTCTGGGCCGACTTGGATTTCTCGTATCGGGGTATCCAACCGCGTGGATCAACTCGTTCTCGGTCGTCTTCGAAAGCAGCCATCGTTGGTCGCGATTACGCTTCGTGACGGGCGTAGGATCGGTGGTGGCTTCGGGCTGGCGCCGGTTACGCTTCGAATTTTCCGTACCGGCGCGATCTTCTGGTCGACCGGCTTTGGGAAATCGACCAAGAGACGGGATCGTTCATCAGGCCGATTAGCGGTCAAGTGAGTCTCTATGTATGTGGGAAGGATATATTAACGATGGAAATTTTCGACGCTCCAACGGTGCTCGAAGAAGTCGGCGTCTCGACGAGCGCGAACGCCTAGTCTATGGCAGACAAAGCTGGATTGGGCAAGAAACGCACCACCGACGCCCCCATAACGATTGCGGTGAAGATAAACCCGTGGCGTCCGGGGCAGGCAGTTCAAGGGCCGGATTGGGACATGCCGCCGGGAATCCCCACAACCGACGGACCGAGATCGGGTGTGCCACCGCTGCCCTGGCAAGTGAAGGCAAACTCTAAAAAAGATCGCTAACGAAGCCTAGAAGTTATGATTCGTTAGTTCTCCAACGGCGTTGGTGTGCATGAGGTCGTTTGTGACTTCCGGACACGACGTCTGTGCGATCGGATTTCCCATTCTCGTTGCCGACGACAGTAGCCAACACTTGCCAGGAATAATTGCGCAATAGCACAGTTTGAAGCCCATGCGTCGTGAGGCGGTCAAAAGCTGGGTCGCAAAGTGTTTGCTCTTTACGGAAAACCCGAGACCGTTCTCTCCGGGGCGAATCACCATTCCGGGACTGCCGCTGTCGATCGATATCCCCATCGTGTCGCCAACCGGGCTCCGTTTGATCAGGTGCTCACCCAAGAGTGCGTGCAGTACCCCGATATAACTCGATTGCTGCTTGCCATCGACCGAAATCGAAAAGCTGCGCATGATCGCCGGACCCAGTCCATCGTTTCTGAGTTGGATTCTTACGGTGTTACCGTTGATGCCCTCGGAATCTGAAACGTACGGCCAGACTTGTGCGCCGAGCTGCTCTTGCAGAACCTCGGTCTGCCCGACCAGCAACCGCGCTTGCCACCACGAGGCGCTAGCGGCAACGCTCGAGATCAACAGCGCGCAAAGCGCGATAATAAGGTCGGTACGAATTCCGCGCTCGAGCTTCGACGTACCGTCTTTCCGATCGCTCATCGACGGTGCTTAGCGGCCCATCATGTAGAATTCGTCGTTGGGGCGCATATCCATCAAGCCGGCCATGCGATTCGAGAATCCAAAGAATGCTGCAATCGCCGCAATATCCCAAACGTCTCGGTCGGTGAAGCCTGCGTTGCGCAGTACCGCGAATTCGTTGTCGGTAGCGGCGAACGCCGGCTCGTTGACGCGCGACGCAAATGCCAGCATCGCACGCCAGCGCGGTGAAATTCGAGCGGTGCGCCAGTTGTTGGCGATCTGTTCGGCCAGTTGGGCATCTTTGCCGAGAATGCGCAATGCCGCGCCGTGGGCCGTCATGCAATACTGGCAGCGGTTTTCGGCGGACACCGCGACCACGATAGCCTCGCGTTCGGCGCGCGACAAACCGCCTTCACCCTTCATGAGCACGTCGTGGTACTGCATGAAGGCGCGGAAATGTTCGGGGCGCAGTGCGTACGCGCGAAAGACGTTCGGAACGAATCCGATCTTCGCGCGATTTGCGTCATAGATCTCGCGGATATCCTCTGGAAGCGACGCTTCCTCGGGTTCCCCGAAACGCGACGCCGCGCTGGCCCCTTCCATTACGCTACTTCGTGATGTCGCCGCAGGAGACGTACTTTTGAAGGTCCGCAGCACTTTCGTGCACGTTGATCGACATCGGCGACGCCATTAGCTCGGCGAGCGTAACGCCTTTAACCATCGTTTTCGAAGCGCCGTCGACGACGTTGGTCAGCGGATATTTGACGCCGCCCGGTTTCGGGCAAGAGCCGGTGTGAATGTGCGCCGGTTGCGCCGTGGCCGGCGCGCCTTTGAGCGCGATAACCACGTTGATGCCGCCGGTTACTTCGGTGATCGTTGCGGTGCCGTTTTCGCCCGAGCCGTTTTGCGCGGCGAGTTTTACCGTGGCCGTCTTGGACATGGCCATCGGCGACGTACTGTCGGCAGCAACCGCTGGGACCGTCGAGGCGAGAGCCGTGACGAACAGCGCGGCGACCGCGCAGCGTAAGAACGAATTCATGAATTATTCCTTTCGAAGAACGGAGCTGATAAAGGCGGAAATATCGCGAAACGCTTCGCGCGATTCTCGCAAACCTGCGAAAATATGCCAAACGTGCGGGACGCCGTCCCACAGCCGTAGATTAGATTCGACGCCGGCACCGCGCGCCTTTGCATCGAGACGAACTGCATCATCGCGCAGCATCTCTCCGTTGCTCGCTTGAATCATCACCGGCGGCAAACCGCTGAGGTCGGCATAAATTCCTGAAGCCAACGGGTGGTCGAGCGGGCGATCCCCTACATACTCTTGTGCGGCTCGCTGCGATCCACGCAACGGCGCCCCCGCCGTTTCCGGCCGGCGAACCGCGATGGTCGTCAGATCGACCCACGGAGCGATGAGCACGGCGCCGGCCGGCAGCGGATCGCCTGCATCGCGCAACGCGAGGAGTGCCGAAAGCGCCAAGCCGCCGCCTGCTGAATCTCCGGCGAAGACGATGTCGCCCGCTGGAACCTTTTGTGCGAGCAGCCAGCGATAGCCGGCGATTGCATCGTCGACGGCGGCTGGAAACCGATGCTCGGGAGCCAAGCGATAATCGAGTGCAAACACGCGCACGTTGCAGCGCCTGCAGAACGCGCCGGTGAGCGTGCGATACGTTGCCGGCGATCCAGCTACGAAGCCGCCGCCGTGCAGATAATACACAACCGCACGTGCGTTCGCGCTGCTATCGGAAAGAATCCATTCGCCACGCACGCCGGCGTCGACGTCGTTTACCGTGAGGCGAGTGACGCCGCGCGGCAACCGGCCGAACAGCAGCGATCCGCGACCGATGACACGCCGGTATTTGTATACCATTCCGGGACCGCCCAGTTTTCGGGCGACGGGTAGGGCATGCATCACCCGGATCATCATCCGGACGGCGTGAGCTCCGAGACTCGGCATTCGTTACAGGCGTTTTCCGTTTTTGGAACGACCCGGATGTTTCGGTTTGAACTCCGGCCCCAGTTTCCAATCGGTCCGGCGCGGGAGCGAATCGTCGACGTCGTCACATCCGATCGGCGTGAAGTCGCGGCAATCGTGAGGCCGGCCTTCGTAAACGCCGCAGTAATACCGCCCGCTGCGCGAGCCCATTAAGAATACGCACTTGTCGGCCACGTCTTCGGTGACTTTGCGGAGCCAACCCACGTGGAATCCGTCGGCCGACTCACGCTGAACCACGTATTCGTTAAGAACGTCGTCGTAGGTCATACCCAAATGATCGGCGAGCCGTTGCACGTCGGATTTGCTGACGAACGGCTCGTAACCGCTGCAGCACTCGGCGCATCCGGGCGGACACGCAATATTTTCCGGCATTTCCTTGAAGCGCTTGCGTGCGAGATCGATCACCTTACCGACTGCGCGCACGAACTCGGCGTCATCGTTATATTTATAAATCCATTCGCGCTTGGTGATTTCGTTGGCGTTATAAAATCTCGTGGTCTTTTCGTCGAACTCGAGCGTGATGTGTTCTTCGTCGATCTCCATCTTATTGACGTGATCGATCGGGCGCGCGTCGAGCAGTTCGGGATGCGTCGGCTGACCCGTGCGTTTCGCATAGGCGCGAAGATTAATGAGGTCGATCGTCTCCATTATGTATTCCGATTCCCCCGCTCTGCGGGTGCGGCCTGTGGCCGCCGCAAACAATACGAGCATGCGAACTGCAATCGGCATCGATTTAGGCGGCTCACACGTTACTGCGGCGGTCGTGACCGAGGACGGAACGATTCACGCCGCGCACGAGCAAGACCTCGACGACCTCACGTTCGACGCGGTGGTGGAGGCGCTGAGTACGCAGGTTACCGCAGCGCTCAAGGACGCCGGTTCGAAGGTCGCCGGCATCGGCATCGGATCGCCCGGCAACATCGACGCCGAGTCGGGTGCCGTGCTGTATAGCCCGAACTTCGGCTGGACGAACGAGCCGCTCGGTGGCGCCGTACGGTCGCGCTTTAAATTGCCGGTGTTCGTCGGAAACGACGCGCGTTGCGCGACGCTGGGCGAACACGCCTTCGGCGCTGGGCGCGGAACCGGCGATTTCGTGATGCTGACCATCGGCACGGGCATTGGCGGCGGAATCGTGGCAAACGACACGCTACTGTTGGGTAATCGTTGGGGCGCCGGTGAAATCGGACACCACCAAATCCGTCCGCACGACGGCTTCGTATGCGCCTGCGGAAAGATCGGTTGCTTTGAAGCACAGGCATCCGGAACGGGCCTGATACGCCACGCCTTCGCAGTCGCGCCATCGTTTCCGCGCAGCACGATGCTCGATATGCCACGCGAAAAGCTGAGCTCGAAGAAAATTCGGAAAGCGGCGGAAGCGGGCGATAAGCACGCGCTAGCTGCTTGGAAAAATTATACGTCCGATATGGCGATCGGTTTGGCCAACATCATCTCGTTCGTGAATCCGAAACGCATCGCG
>JBDTKL010000117.1:0-6710 GCA_039935355.1 Candidatus Tumulicola sp. | reverse complement strand
GCATCGCAGCGATCGTCGCCGGTTTCGTCGCGCCGTGGTGGTATAACGGCGCGGCCGACGGACAGATCGAGTCGCTCACGCATTTGCCGGCGGGCGACGCGCACATCGCCGGCATGGTGTTGACGGGAATTTTTGCCTACGTCGTGGTGCTCGTGCTGGCGGCGATCGTCGGCCGTATAGCAAAATTGCCGATCATCGGCATCGGTAATGCCGTGGGCGGCGCGCTGGTCGGCGTCGTGAAGGGCGCGGTCGTCGTTTGGCTGCTGCTCTTCGTCGCACTCTTTTTTCCGCTGACGCCGCAGGTGCGCGAGCAGCTTCGCGACGCGCGATTGGTGGGCTATTTTACGACGTTCGACGACACCGCGGGCAGTGCGGTCGAACGCTTCGCACCGCCGTTCGCGCAGCCGGTCATCGCGCCGTTGTTAGACCGGCACCACCTCTAAGCCGGGCGGAACGCCGCGCGGGCGGCTGCAACGCCGGCACCGGATTCGAACGCGCCGCCTTGATCGCGCAACGCCGACTCGAGCGCCTCGATCGCGTGAAGCAGGTCGTCTTCTTCGATGTCGCCCATCGTGCCGAAGCGCACGATTTTTCCAGCCAGTTCTCCTTGACCACCGGACAGCACGACGCCGTAGTGCTCGCGCAACCGTTCCAACAACGGTGCGATCGCGGTTCCCGCCGGGGGCACGGCCGCGACGACCGTCACGGAATGCGCGCCGGGTTGAGAAACGAACGTCCAGCCGAGTGCTTCGAACGCTGCCCGAACCGCCCGCGCGTAGCGCGCGTGCCGGGCAAATGCGGCGACCATTCCTTCGGCGTGATAGCGCTGCAGCGCGACGTCGAGCGCGTACACGATCGATACGGGCGGCGTCCACGGCGTTTGACCTTCGCGAGAAAATTCGTGCGCTTTGGTGAGGTCAAAATAGTACCGCGGCGTACGGCTTTTTGAAACCGCCGCGCGGGCGCGGTCGCTGAGTGCGATCATCGCGACGCCGGGTGGTGCTGCCAGTGCTTTTTGTGAGGCGGTCGTTACGACGTCGTAACCCCACTCGTCCATACGAAACTCCGCGGCGCCAAGTCCGCTCACCGAATCCACGAGCGAGAGGGCGTCGTGGCGACGCAACACTGCCGAAAGCGCGGCCATATCGTTTTGCGCTCCGGTCGAGGTTTCGTTGTGCGTTAATAACACACCGGCGATGCGCCGATCGCGATCGGCATCCAAACGCTCGGCCAGCGCTTGCGGATGTACGGCACTCCCGGTTGGTGTATCCAACGATTCGACGTAACAGCCGTACGTTTTAGCGATTTCGCCAAAGCGGCGTCCGAAGACGCCGATGGGGCACGACAAGACGACGTCGCCCGGTGAAAAGCAATTAACGATGGAAGCTTCCATCGCTCCGGTTCCCGACGAGCCTAAAACGTACACGTCGTTGCCGGTACCGAATAACGGTTTGAGCGCCGCGCTCACGCGATCCAGCAACTCGCGAAAGCGCGCCCCACGATGATTGATCATCGGCTGCAGCATCGCTTCTAACACCGGCGCCGCGACGGTCACCGGTCCGGGGAGCAGCAGTAACGGCTTCACGCTCGGACGATACGCTCCCGAAGTACGATGTCCCCGCGCGAAAAACAAATGCGAAGCCGCTTTCGCGACCCCGCATTCTTGGCTTCAGAATTCGGAACTACTTACCTTTTTTCTGTACGATGACCGCTCCGTACGGACTGCCGTTATTTGCGAACGACGACATTTGAGATCCGCCGGGGAACGTATACGTATAGCCTGCGTTCAATCCATAATCCGGTCCGGCGAAGGTGGCAGTACCGGGAGGGCCGTTGCCGCGCTTGTATCCGGCAACGACGTCAGACGACCCGCTCAGCAGGATATTTTTTACGATCGTAGCCGTGCCTTCGCTAATGGTTGCCTGATTAACGGACGACCCAGAGCCTGAGCCCTGATCGCCGATCAGCAGGTACGTTCCGCCCCATTGAATCTGGCCCGGGAAGGCGATCGAGCCGCCCGTCACGTTCAAGGAGTTGAACGTGGTCGACCCGCTCACGGCTTCGTTGAGTTGATAAATGCTGCTGCTATCGCGCCCTGCAACGTACAGGTCGCCGCTGTTATCATACGCGACGTATTCGTCGATGGGATCGTTCGGCACCGAGTAGACGGCCGGCGTACCGGTCGCGCCGGTGTAAATCGAGACGCTGCCGCTATCGAAGTTTGCGACGGCTAAATCGCCGGTGGTCGGATCCACCGAGCAGCCAAACGGTTCGAAGCCACTGTCACTGAGCGTTTGCGTTGGGGTGGACGAACCGTACGCGTATTCAGTGATGGTTGCTAGATCGAGGTCGGGGATGAAGACATTCCCTTTGTTATCGGTGCATCCGGGCGTCGGAAACTCGAAACCGGTCAGCGTGCCCTGAAGAGCCGGGTTGTTGCCGCCCGTGTATTTATAGAAGTTGACCGTGCCATAGCCGATTTCCGAGACGTACATGAGCGCCTTCGAAGAAGCCGCAGCCGGATTGGCCCAGGATTTGCCGGTCGACGGCCGGCTAAGGTGCGAAACAACCGGCTTCAAGGACGGCGAGAAGCCGTGGTGCGAAGCCGCAACGTGCGAAGACTGAGGAATGGATGGTGACGAACTTAGCGCCGATTGCGAATTGCCGCTGCAGCCAGCCAATAAGGCAGCTACGGCGGCGAAGGTCACGAGGCGCTTTGTCGATGGAAAACTCATACGAAAGCTCCTTAGTTCTCTGGTTGAAAGAGACTAGTACGAGGCGGTTGTTATGCAGTGCGAAGCAACCACCCTGCTGAGCTACGACAAAAGTAAACGACCGTCAGCGCTTGCGCGTCGCCTCGCCGCGCTTGCGTTCGGACCGGGCAGCTTTAGCGACCCGGCGGCCGCGCATCGGAACGACGTTATCTAGAGCCCCGGACTCGGCGCCCAGGGGAACGCGCGAGATCACGCGTTTTCCAAGAGCGTTGAACAGCACTTCGGACAGCTCTTCGACCGGCACGAAGGTCATCGTATCGCGGACTTCCTTGGGGATATCGTCGAGGTCCATCTCGTTACGCTTCGGCAACAAGATCTTACTGATGCCGGCACGCTTCGCGCCGAGCACTTTTTCTTTTAGACCGCCGATCGGCAGCACTTGTCCGGTCAACGTAATCTCACCGGTCATCGCGAGGTTTGGATCGACCTTGAGACCTGTCAAAATCGAAGCGATCGACGTTGCGAGCGATATGCCGGCGGACGGCCCGTCCTTGGGCGTGGCGCCGGCCGGAACGTGAATGTGCAGGTCGTGCTTCGAGAAGTAGTCTTCGGGTAAGCCGAACTCGCTCGATCGCGAGCGTAGAAATGATACCGCCGCTTGCGCGCTTTCTTTCATGACGTCGCCGAGTTGGCCGGTGAGGACCAGTTTGCCGGTGCCCGGCATCGCCTGCGTTTCGATGAACAGGATATCGCCACCGACCGGGGTGTAGGCGAGGCCCGTCGCGACGCCGACCGACGCTACGCGCTTACGAACTTCGTTGAAGAATCGCGGCTTGCTGAGATACTCCACCAAATTGGCGGGTTGAACGCGAGTTTTGTAACGCGGATTCTCGGCGATCTTGCGCGCGATCTTACGGAACACCGTTCCGATTTCACGTTCGAGATTCCGGACGCCGGCTTCGCGCGTGTAATCGTTGATGATCGCGCGCAGCGTGGTATCGGTGATCTGCGCCTGCGCGTCTTTCAAACCGTTGGCCTTGCGCTGCTTTTTCAGCAAATAGCGCTTCGCGATTTGGAGTTTCTCCATCTCGGTGTAGCCGGCCAGCGTGATAATCTCCATGCGATCGCGCAGCGCCGGCGAGATCGTGTCGAGACTGTTGGCCGTGCAGATGAACAGCACTTGCGACAGGTCGAACGGCAGGTCCAAGTAGTGGTCGCGGAAATTGAAGTTTTGCTCCGGGTCCAACACTTCGAGAAGCGCCGACTGCGGATCGCCGCGATAATCCGCGCCGACTTTATCGATTTCGTCGATCATCATAACCGGATTTTTCTTTCCGGCATCGCGAATCGCGCGAACGATCGTTCCCGGCATCGCGCCGATGTAGGTGCGCCGGTGCCCGCGAATCTCGGATTCGTCGCGAACGCCGCCGACCGACAGCCGCACGAACTTGCGGCCCATCGCACGTGCGATCGATTGTCCGAGCGACGTCTTGCCGACGCCGGGCGGTCCGACAAAGCACAGGATCGGCCCGGTTAGCTTTTTCTTGAGTTTGCCCACTGCAAGATACTCGACGATGCGGTCTTTGATTTTCTCGAGATCGTAATGATCTTCATCGAGGATCTCTCGTGCGCGCTTGATGTCGATGTGA
The DNA here is from genome assembly GCA_039935355.1 of Candidatus Tumulicola sp. Lineage (GTDB taxonomy): Bacteria > Vulcanimicrobiota > Vulcanimicrobiia > Vulcanimicrobiales > Vulcanimicrobiaceae > Tumulicola. Next base: position 2,347 of record JBDTKL010000117.1, on the reverse strand, counting down.
TCGTTCGTTTCGCTGCTCCACGGCAGCGTGATCAACCAATCGAGATACGTGCGGATGACGCTATATTCGGGGCTGGCCTGCGGCACTTTCGAAAGCCTGTCGAGTTCGCGGTCGGCGGACTTTTTCACGTCCTCCGGCATTCCCGCCGCTTCGACTTTTTCGCGCATTTCGTTCATTTCTGCCAACTGCGGATCGACTTCGCCGAGTTCTTCTTGAATCGCGCGCATTTGCTGGCGCAGATAGAACTCGCGCTGATTCTTTTCCATCTCACGCTGGATGTCGCTCTGGATCTTATGACCCAACTCGACGACTTCGAGCTCCTTGGTGAGCATCATCGTCAGCTTGCGCATGCGTTTGGCGGTATCGCGCTCTTCCAGCAACGCTTGCCGGTCGGCCGTTTCCAAACGCATGGTCGAGGCGACGAAGTACGTCAGCACCGCGGGATCGGTGATGTTCTGAACTTCCATCTCCATCTCGCGCGGAGCCTGAGGCAGAAACGACAGCAGCTTTTGAAACAACGTCGCCAGGTTGCGCTGCATCGCGACCAGCTCTTCGCTCTCCAGCGTGATATCTGGCAGCTCGGTGTAGGCCGCCACCATGTAGGGCGCCGACTGGGTGAACTGATCGACTTTAAAAACTTGCTGACCGGCCACGATGCAACGCAACGTGCCGTCCGGTACCTTGAGCATCTTCTGAATCGTACCGATGGTGCCGACGCGTTGGACATCGTCCGGACCAGGATTTTCGGTGTCGCGATCCTTCAGGACCGTCAAGCCGATCGGTTTGCCTTCGCGCAACGCCTCTTCGACGAGCTGGATGCCGGGTTTCTTGACGACCGCCAACGGAATGACGGTGTGCGGAAACAGTACCGCTTCTTGCAGCGGCAATATACCGATCGTGCTAGCCGGTACCACTAGATTTGATTTTTTCCGAGCGGGCATCTACGAATGAGTCCTCTTTACCAAGATGCGGAGTTCCGTGCGCGCGGTCGGACGATACGCCGTGGCGGCGATCGGAAGCGCGATTATCAGAAGGCCGTCTGCGTAACTTGCGGCAACGCCGTCGAACTCGACGGCGACCGGCAAATGGATCCGTTTGGCGAAGTCGCCGTACGCGATTTCCTTTTGCACGAACGAGGCGCTACGTAGCCGCAGCGGCTCCCGGCGGGTGCCGGCGATGTACAGGTGACGCTCGTCGACCTCGACCCGGAGCGACTCGGGGTCGGCCCCCGCTACCTCAACCATGGCCACCACCCGGCCCCGGTCCTCATCGACCAGGACGTCGGCGTTAGGTTCGGGGGCCGCGATGCGGCTTCGTATCACGAACTCCATGCTCTGGTAGAACTCCCCGTTTTAGCACTCGGATGCACCGGGTGCTAAAATTGCTGCTGGCCGGGTTACATGCTCGGATCGGGAAGCGGGCGTCCGGCGGGCCAGGCTACGCAGGGCAGTATGACGATCTGGAGCGTCGACATCGACGCTCCAGAGACTTGAACCCGGAAAAACTGCGTGTACTTGGTCGCGATCCCGTTGCGCATTTGCGGGGGAAAGGTCGAGATGTTCTGACCAGGGGCGTGCGTGATGCTCAGAACCTGGTTGATCTGGTTTGCAGCGGCGCCCGACATGTACTGCTGCGCGCGCTGCCCGAGCCACGTCGAACCGTCGCCGAGCGTATACAGATAACCGATGGTCTCGCCCGGAAGCATCGTCGCCGTTGAGACGACGCGGTCGATGCGGACGACCTGCATCGAGCGCTCGATGGGGGGCATCAGCACGCGCGGAACCGGGCGCGGCGCATCCAAGCACGAGCCGCTCTCTAACGTTTGTTGCGAGGGCGACGACAGTTGGGCTAACAGCGTCTGCGTCGAAGGGGTTTGTCCCGGCGCGGCCTGTGCGGCGATCAGCGCCGAAAGGATGATCGGTGCAAGCATGCGAGGGGATTCGCACTAGAGCGCTCCGCTCCCGTTGCCTCCGCGTGGATTACCGTTACTCCGTATCGACCGGCCGCGGGTCGATCGGCTCTCTTTCGAAGTACGTCTCGTCGAACGCCGCCGGTATTGCTGTAAACCGCCGAGGCGGACGGGAGAAATCGAAGCAATCTTCTTGCGGCGAGATCGCGCGCTTGTCCGAAGCCGCTAAACGTGGCAGGCCGAATTGGTCCTCGACGAACTTTAGAATGCTGCCGTGCTCGTACTGGACGTGCGAAACGTACCCTTTCTTGGCGTACGGCGAAATGATAAGCAATGGAATGCGGATACCGAGACCATCGTAGTCGACCATCTTTGGTGGAACGTGATCGTACCAGCCGCCGTATTCGTCCCAAAAAATGAAGATGGCACTGGAGTCCC
>JBDTKL010000116.1:0-5165 GCA_039935355.1 Candidatus Tumulicola sp. | reverse complement strand
GCGAATTTAAGGTCGATATCGGCTTGCTTATAGCGGTCCAAAGCTTGCGCAATCTCTGGACGATTTCTGATAGCGGTCTGAACCACGGTCTCCAGCGTCGGCGCCGCAGGCAACTGTTCGACCTGCGATGTCGGTAACAGATTGGCCATCCAAATCTGATCTGCCGCGTCGGTCACGATCAAACCCTTAAGTTGGTTTTGCAGTTGGGAGACGGTCTGCAAGGCGGAATACACGCCGTCCTGAAACGTTGCCACCTGTGTCGCGGCTTCCGTCGCATCGATCGGCGCAGTCGCGCCGCGTTTGGCTAACCGCACGATACTATGTTGCTGGGATACCGCGTCCTTCAACGCTTCTTCTTGAATAGTGACATTGCGCCAGGCAGCTACGAGGTTCCAGTACGCATCGGAAACCTGCGAAATCGTATCCGAAGCGCTGACGAGCGCCGACTGCGAACTGCTATCCGAGTTTATCAGTGCCAACTGCAACTGACGCTTCCCGGCGTTCATTCCCGCATTTCGAAGTAGAGGCTGCGTGACAGACAAATTCAACGAAGCCAGGTAATACGGATTGTACTCATCAAAAAGCGTGTTGTTGTACGTCCTCGTCTGCTGGATACCAGCCGTGTATTGCGTGCCATTGACTGTTTGGCCGCCAACGCCGTAACTGGTCGAGGTCTGATGCTGGATCACATCACCCGGGCCGTTGTAATACACATACTTGGGCTGGGACGGATCACTCGGATTGTACAACTGATTGAGATATCTACCCGGGTCCCCCGGTCCGGCGTCAAAGAGATTCAGCGGAGGCGTCACGCCGTAATTGGACTGCGGCTGGACCTGCAATCTCACGTCGAATGCGCCGCGCGCTTCAACAACCTGGTACGCCGATATCCGCGCGTTGGAAGCAGAGATTGCAAGGTTTGGGTTTCTCGTTAGCGCCATACCGATCGCATCTTGCAACGTGATGCCGACGAACGGCTGCTGCGTGACGCCGATGATGTTGGCCGTATCTTGTCGCACATCCGGAGCGACGTAACCGGGCGCGATCGTCGGCGCGTTCGGCAGAATTGGCGACGGGACGGGGGTCGGCATCGGCGCATGCGTCGGCAACGTTTCGTTCACGGGATTCACCGGCGTGATTTGCGCCGATGCCTGCGTGAACGGAACGCCGGCGGCGGTTAACGCCAACAACGCAACGAGTGCCCAAAGCCTCCGAGTCCGAACGTTCATACCTTTATTCTCCTACCGGGCCGCCTAAGCGCGGCTTGTTGAGCAACAATACGAGTGGTGCCAGAGAGATCGTGAGAATCGCGACCCAACGCGACGTATCGGCGTACGACTGGACCGCAGCCTGCGATGCTACTATTCCGCCGAGCTGTACCAGCGCCGGCTTCGAAAGCTGCTGGCCGTGGCGCTGTAAGAACTGCGCAGTCGGTGCGTGCTGCAACGTCTGCGTACCTGCCAATTCGCTTTGGTGTACGGTGAAGCCTCGCACCAAAATAGTGACTAAAATCGCCGTCGCGACGCTTCCGCCGATCTGACGGGATAGATTGAAGAATGCCGACGTCGCCGGCACTTCCTTATCCGGAACGCCACCCAAGACGGCAATCGACAACGGCACGAAAATCTGTGACAATCCGATGCCGCTAATGATCAACGATGCGATAAACGTCGGGAATTGTGATTCTGGAGTCGTAACGTTGGCGAGCATCCAGTTCGACACTGCCAATAGTACGAAGCCGAGCGCGGTCGAAAATCGCACGTCGACGATGCCGCGACCGGCGAGCGCCGCCGTCAACGGTGTGAACAGCATCACGGCTCCGGCTCGCACGAGAATCGTTAGGCCGGAGAGCGTCGCGGTGAACCCGAGCGAGTTCTGCAGATACTGGGGCAAGACGAGAATCGATCCATACAAACTCACGCCCAGCACCGCGCCCAAAATACTGCCGGCGGCGACTTGTCGTAAGCGCAGCACTTGCAGATCGACGACTGGAATCTTCGAGCGCAGCGTCCACCAGACGAACGTGCTCAAGCCGACGATCGACATTGCCGTGCCTAAGCGGATATTTCCGTCGTCGAACCAGTCATATTGCTGGCCTTGTTCGAGCACGTACTGCATCGAGCCCAAACCGATCGCCAGCAGCAGTAAGCCAACCCAGTCGAGTTTCTTATACGTCGGTTCGACCGGATTGCGCAAGTAATTCCAGATCAGGGTCGCGGCCACGATCCCGACCGGCAAGTTGATGAAAAAGATCCAATGCCAGCTGAAGTTGTCGGTAATCCAGCCGCCCATCACGGGTCCGAGCGCCGGGCCGACGATGACGCCCATGGCGAAGATGCCTTGCGCCGTGCCTTGTTCGCGAAGCGTATACGTGTCGCGCAGAATCGCCTGCGATGTGGCGATCAAACCGCCGCCGCCCAAACCTTGGATGATGCGCCAGAACACCAACTGGCCGAAGCTGTGCGAGAAGCCGCACATCAACGACGCAAACGTGAACAGGATGATCGACCAGAAAAAATATTGACGGCGTCCGAAGCGTAGCGCCAGCCACGGCGTGATCGGAATCACCACAACGTTGGCGATGATGTACGCCGTAACGATCCACGCGCTCAAGTCGATCGCGATGCCGAAGTTTCCCTGAATATTCGGCAACGCGACGTTGACGATCGTGGTATCGATGATCTCCAGCAAGGTCGCCGCAATCACCGCAACGCTCACGATGGCCCTGCGCAGGCCGTGCTCGACGACCACGCTTTGCATCATTGTCTGAAAACTCCGCTACTTTATCTTAACGAAGGTCTCGACGCTCATGCCCGGTCGAAGCGGATGGTCCGTACTTTGATCGTCGATCGAGATACGAACGGGAATGCGTTGCGTGACCTTGACGAAGTTGCCGGTGGCGTTCTGCGCCGGAACCAGTGCGTACGTATTTTGCGACGCCGGGTTGATCGAAACGACGTGACCGTGGAACGTTTGACCGCCGTAGGCGTCGACCTTGATATCGACCGGCTGACCGATGCGCATATTGCCCATCTGCGTTTCTTTGAAGTTCGCGGTAATGTAGATACGGTGCGGGATCAGCGTCATCAACGTCGATCCTGCCGCGACCGTCTGACCGACTTCGGCGTTCTTCTCCCCGACGTAGCCGTCGATCGCCGCGTACACACGCGTATACGTTAGATTCTGTTTGGCGAGATCGAGCTGCGCTTTAGCCGAGTCCACCTGGCTCGGGTCAGCGGCTTGCGCCAGTTTGCCCTGCGCGGTGGTGACGCCGCCTTGCGCCGCCCCGATGGTCGCATTCGATGCATTAACGCGCTCTTGGGCCGCCGAAAGATTCGCTTGCGCGACCGAGATTTGATCGCGTGCACCGCGGAACTGCGCCGATGCTTGGGCGTATGCCGCGCGCGCCGTATCCATATTCTGGCTGGGTTCGTCGCCGGATGCCACCAGCGACTCGGTGCGCGCAAAATCCGCTTGCGCCTTATCGAACGCCGCTTGCGCGGCCGGCAACTGCGCGTCGCTCACTTGCAACTGCGCCGATGCCTGCGAAACGCCGGCTTGGGCCACCGGGACTTGCGCCTGATTGGTAACCAGTTCGCCCTGTGCTTGCGCGACGCCGCCGCGTCCTTGCAGCGTCGTCGTGCGTTGATTGGCAATCGCCAAATCGTACTGCGCCTGCGCCTGTTTGAGGCGCGCGACTTCATCCTTGTTGTCGAGCACGATCAGCAACTGGCCGCGTTTGACCTCTTGATTGGTGTCGACCAGAATCTGATTGATCTTCTCGTTGATGCGGCTGGTCACGGCCACGGCATCGGCATCGACGCGTGCGTCGTCGGTTCCCTGGTGCGCCAACATATACGACAGCCACGGAATACCGAACCACAACGCGGCAACCAACACCACCACACCGAGGATCCCAAAAATAGCTCGCTTCGGCGGTCCGCTACGTGCGGCCGGCGTATTCGGCCCGGCCGCAGCCGGCTGTTTCGGTTCGGCGGTGCCGTTCGACGCCGTTGGGGCGACGGTTTTTTGATCGGCTTCGCGCGTATCCATTATCTGCTTCGTACTCCATTGAGAAAGACGTCGACGTAAAATGCCACCGCGGCCTCATTGCTGCCGCTGTAAAGCTCGGACTTAGGGAATTTCTTGCGGGCTAGTCCATGCATGAACACCAACCCCATGAAAATGTGCGCGAGTTTCTTGGAATCGCCGGCGACCTCGCCGCCGTCGACTCGCCGCTGCATGAACTCCTCGACGACCGCGAGGATCGCGAGCTGCGGGCGCCACGCGGTTTCTGCGAAGATCGAGGCTTCCTCGTAATCCATCTCCACCAGAGACCAGCGAATCATATCCATCTGCGACTCCATGCGCGTCAACATGGCAGAACCAAGCGTGCGCAAGTCTTCTTCGATGGAGCCGTGTAACTGCGCGACCGTTCCGCGCAACACGTCGAGACCGCAAAAATGTTGAGCGACCGCGACGATCAGTGCTTCCTTCGTTCGAAAATGACGGAACAACGTGGCTTCGTTCACACCGGCAACTTCGGCGATCTCGCGCGTGGTCGCGCCGCGTTTTCCCTTACGGCCGATCACTTCGCGAGCTGCGAGCAGCATGCGTTCGCGGGTATCTTCCGGCGATTTCGCTTCGCCCGCCGCGCGCCGAGTCTCGATCACGGGCTTGCCACCGGCGCTACCGCGACGTTGGTTTGATACGCATCGTACGACGCGTCGGCAACGGCGTGGACGTGCGGAATCTGAATATCTGCGTGTTGCTGCGACGGAACCCAATAGCCGCCTTGACGGGCATATTGCTGCGACATCGTGATCTTACCCCCGCTGGTGTAATACCACTCCATCCGTATCAACGCGAAGCTAGCCGAATCGACATACGCCAGCGTGTGGTCGAGAATGTCGCTATGGATCCGCTTCGTCAATCGCAATACGTAGGTACTGCGGCTGTTGACGATTGTAACCCCGTCCAGCGAAATCTTTTGGTCGCGCTCCCACGCGGCGGCATCGCCGACGTCGTCGAACAATTTCTGGAACCCTTTGGCATAGCTCGGTACCCGGTCGAACACGACCTCGTAGGTGTCGGGACGTTTATAGTACGACGTTCCGTCGAGCTTGGGAGCGAAAAACGGAAAGCTGAGCATGTGTACGTCGACG
>JBDTKL010000115.1:0-6960 GCA_039935355.1 Candidatus Tumulicola sp. | reverse complement strand
CACGCAATACGAGTTCGGCAGCATCCTCAAATTCGTCGAGCAGAACTTCGGTTTACCGTCAATGAACACTACCGATGCGCGTGCGACATCGATGGTCGACATGTTCAACTTTACGCAGAAGCCGCGGAAGTATACGACGATCCCGTCGGATATGAAGAAAGACTACTTCATCGAGCATAGCCATCACACGGACAACCAGCCGATGGACGACGAGTAACTTCGAAAACGATGTAGGGCCGGTTCGAATTCGGGAGAGCGCGGGGCTGGTGTCCTGCGCTCTCGCTGGTTTGGCGGCGGCGACGCTCACCGGTGCGCTCGGCGGAATCGCATTGTTCTGTTGATCGGCATTCTCTCAGGCGGGCCATTTGCCCAACGCAGGGCACGCCTTCGGGTTGATTGTGACCGTCGCGATACTCGTGGGCGCCGTCGTCGGAACGACTCCGGCGATCCTGATTATCTGCGTTTCACCCGCTAGGAGCGCGCCCTGGCGCACGCTGCCGTTTTTAATTGCCGGAGCGGCGCTGGGTTTCGTGATTGTCGGTTTGCCGTGGTCGCTTTTTCAAGCGACGCAAGACGTGCCATATCTTACTCTAGGAATGCCGGTGTTCGGGGCGATGGCCGGCGGCGCGGTTGCTACGCGATTCTTGCCGAGCGCGGGGGTTGCTCGGCCGGGTTGGTCGATTGCCGCCCTGTTCGGATTCTTAGTAGGGCTGCTAGCCGGGGTTATCGCCTTGGCGTTTTGCATAAGCGGACTGTTTCCACGGTTGGGCACGATTGCCGTGCCTTCGAACTCGGTCTACGTCGCCGTCTTCGGTTTTGGTCTGTATCTTGTTGCTGCAAGCATCGTTTTTGCAGCCGTGATCCGTCGCATCGAGTGGGGAAAACAAACCTTTTGGAAAGGCGTCGTCGCCGGTCTCGTCGCGTCGGTCTTGGCCGTGGTCAGCATCGTGTTGTTCGTGTTTGCTACGTCGTGAGACACGCGCTTATGGTACGACCGTGAATTTGTACGTTGCCCAGACCGTCTTTGAGCGTGACCTGGGCCTTATAACTCTTCCCGCCGGCGACGATGCTGCAGTAAAAAACTGCGGGTGGCGTAGCGACCAGGACGGTCCGGTCGCAGCGAACCGACGCGTCCGGAGCTCGGCCGTTGGCTCGCAGGCTAGAATCGATCGATTCACGCGCAGTACGTTCGAGCTTATCCCAATCGAGAATCGCGTCGAGCGGAACGCTGGAAACTCCGCGAACGGGATCGATGTGAACATCGAGCCTGATCGACGATCCGTGCAACCGGTGGGTGCAGATCGCGTGCTTCAAGCCGCTCAGGTCGACCGTTGGCGGGCATTGCACGCTGATGGGCCTGCCTTGATGCCGCGCTGCTAAGGCCGCTTCATTGGCCTGTTGCTGCCACATTGCAAGTGTGGGACCGTCAAGGATCGTTCGTTTGCCAGCAGCGTGCGCGTCGATCGCGGATCTCATCCACGCAGGAGCGAGAGATCCGGCCGGATTTTGCATATAGATTACGCCATTTGCGTAGACGGTCAGGCTGAGCGGCTTACGGCCAAAGGAGCCGTCGGCGTAACACGCTACGGCAGTTCCGACCTCGAGATTGCGAAAGCGTGGACCCGGACAACGCACATCACTGGCCGTTACATCGTACTGCTCGAGTAGCTGGATTTTTTCAAGCCGTTGCACGCCATAAAAATCAAAAAGGATGATGGCACCAATGCCAGGTTCGATGCGTCGTCGGAGACGACACCGACCGAGACGGGAACGCCGTCGACGGTTACGGTGCAGTATACTTTTGCGCTGCGCGTCGATCGAGCCCGCGCGGGCATCGAGCAACGCCGATCGTCAAGTGCTCGTCGTACGAGCGCAATGGCGGTAGGAACTGTCGATCGATGAATTGCTCCAGCGTACGGGGCGCAATCGTACCGTCCGCCGGTGCCGGCGCGGCGGTGGCAAGCATACCTACGAGCGTTACGAGGGCGGTGATGGCGTGCATTGCACCGGGTGTGCGCTCAACCATTCGTCGGCGAGCGTAAAGGCGTTGCGCATGAGGTCCGGCGGAATCCGCGCGCCTTCGGCATACACGCCGGCCCCGAACATCCGTGACTTGCGATATTGCGGTTGCGCGCTGCACAGCGGTGGCGCGGAATGCTCGTAATCGAAGAGGCCGTAGTCGCCGACGGCTTGCCACGTCGCCAGGATGCTCGACAGGCGCCATAGATGGCCGGCATAGATGCGCAGCGCACTCGGTACCGTCACAGCATGTGCGAAGTCAAGGCAGGCGATGTTCGCCGCTTGCCTCTCGCACGATGAGGGCGACCGTCACCACGGAATTCACGGCGGCGGCGTTGACGCGGGCGTTTGCGAGCTGAAATGCAGGATCGGGTTTCTTGGTTAAGGGGATGGATTCCGATGGCCGGAGCAGCGCCGGAACGGATCGCAGAAACGGGCCGTTTGCGCCGGCTCGCACGAGCGGGAATCCGATGAAGGCAGTCGGCCCGAGCAAAAAGCCGCCGCCTTTTGAGGCTTCGACGGTGGCGTCAGTAGCGAGTTTCGTTAGTTGCGCCGGCGCGTCGTTGGGAGCCATCGATTTGGTGAACGTGAGGATGTGTTTATCTGGCGCGTCGGTTTGTGCGACGGTCCATCCATCCGCTTTGGCCGAAGCAAGGCCGAAGGCGGCGGGAGCGCCGAGATCTGCCGTGTGCGAGTATGCCTCGCCGTCGAATGTTTCTTGATAGGCGATCGTTTCGCGATCCGGCGACGTCGCGTCGATCGTTTGCGTGACATCCAGGTTGCAGCCGCTCATGACGAGCGCTGCTAGGATGCAAAAAAGCGCGAGGCGGAAGGGCTCACCAGGGCTGCTACGCCGGGTGGGGCTCGATTTCCGCTTTGGGTAGAAGGCGGGTCATAGCGGGCCGAGCAGAAGAAGATCGGCATGGAAAAAGTCACGGGAATCGGCGGGCTGTTTTTTCGCGCGCACGATCCGGAATTGTTGACGAAATGGTACGCGCAGCATCTTGGGATTTCACCCCCGCCTACAAGCGAGGGCGACACCGTTTGGGAGCAGGAGGCGGGCCAGACGGTATTCAGTCCGTTTCCCGACTCGAGCGATTATTTTGGCGACGCCAGCAAAGTTTGGATGATCAACTTTCGCGTGCGCGACATGGAGAAGCTGGTCGAACAACTGCGCGCCGCGGGTATCTCCGTCGACTTCGACGGGCAGGTTCATTCCATCGGTGCATTTGCGCGGCTGCACGATCCCGAAGGGAATCCGATCGAGCTCTGGCAGCCGCCTGAGGCGTAGGGTCTAAACCGGCTATTCCGGATCCTCGATGTCGTATCGCTGTTGGGATTGAACGGTGGCGCTTGAATCGGAACGAATTGACGCGGTGGTTTCGTGAAGTCGAAACAGTCGAATCTTCACGATTGGGGCGAAATCGCCACGGGAGTCACAGCTTGCCGGTTGTCCATGATGGTGACGAGCGATCCACCGGGGACGACTCAAGCCCTCTGGATCCGATGAGCCACATAGTTCTTGTAAAGCCGTCCCACTCTCGCGCCCTAGGAGCATCCGCTCGTGGATCCGCACGAGTCGCACTTTTCGCAGGCGCCGTTGCGTACCATCGTGAGCTGTCCGCATTCGGAGCACGCGTTCCCGGTGTAGCCTTTTGCTTTCGACGCGCTAACGGCTTCGGTGCGCGACAGCGTTACGGTTGCCGTCGCAACGGAAGCCTGCACGCCGCCTGTAGCCGTCAGGGAAACAACGGTTGAGACGGCGTGTGCGCCTGCCATTCCGGCATCCGACGGGGTAGATTGTCCTGGCCGGAAGTGCGAGCTGACGGGATGCAGCTTCTCGTCGACTCCTACCGGCCGGACGTTCGTACCGCCGTCCTCCTCAGACAGATACTCGTCGTGGGGTTCGGGACCCATCGCATCGACGTGCATCGAAGGTTGTACGTGCGCGAGATCATAGCGGCCGAGATAACTCACGGCCAACTCGCGGAAGATGTAGTCGAGTAACGAGGTCGCCATCTTGATGTGGTCGTGACCCGTCACCGGACCGTTGGGCTCGAAACGCGTGAAGGTAAAAGCTTCGACGAACTCCTCGAGCGGAACGCCGTGCTGTAAGCCCAGCGAAATCGCAATCGCGAAGTTGTTCATCAACGATCGGAAGGCGGCGCCTTCCTTGTGCATGTCGATGAAGATCTCGCCGAGCTGTCCGCCTTCGTACTCGCCCGTCCGCAAGTAGACTTTGTGTCCGCCGATGATCGCTTTCTGCGTGTAGCCGCTGCGGCGCTCCGGCATGCGCCGGCGCTTAGCGATGTAGCGATACACGATTTTCTCTGCGATTTGCATCGGTGTGGCGAAATCGGTGTTGGCAACGGCTGGCGATTCCTCATCGTCGTTTCCGCCGAGATCGTAGCTACCGGCCAACGGCTGCGACAGCTTCGATCCGTCGCGGTAGAGTGCCACCGCTTTGATCATTCGCTCCCATGAGTAGCGATATGCTTCCTTGACATCGGCGATCGTCGCACTCTGCGGAAGGTTTATCGTTTTTGAGATTGCACCGCTGACGAAGGGCTGAGCCGCTGCCATCATATCCACGTGTGCCAGCGGACGGATGTACCGCTCGCCGTAGCGTCCGCACGGTGTCGCACAGTCGAACACTGCGAGATGCTCGTCCTTGAGGTACGGCGCGCCCTCAACGGTCATGCGGCCGCAAATATGCGCCGATGATTCTTCGATCTGCTGGTTCGTGAAGCCCAATCCGTCACGGAGAAGTGAGAAGTTCCAGTCGTTCAGCTTGTCTGCCGGAATCCCAAGGTTCTGCGTGCAGAACTCTTCGCCCAGAACGAACTTATTAAAAACGAACGGCAACTCGAACGCACCGAGCAACGACGCTTCGATCTTGGCGAGCGCGGCATCGTCGAAGGCTTTGGCTTTCAGGGTCGCACGATTAATGTGCGGAGCGCCTTCAAGCGTTCCGGTTCCCTTGGCATACGTCTCGATCGCGTCGATGTGTTCGTCGGAGTATCCCAACTTGCGCAGCGCAGCCTCGACCGACTGGTTGACGATCTTGAAGTACCCGCCGCCGGCGAGTTTCTTGAACTTCACGAGCGCGAAGTCGGGCTCGATACCGGTGGTATCGCAATCCATTACGAGGCCGATAGTTCCAGTCGGCGCGATCACAACCGTTTGTGCATTTCGATAGCCTGCAACTTCACCGATCGACAACGCATCGTCCCACATGCGACGCGCGAGCGCCCACGTTTCTTGCGTGAACAACGTCGGAGCGTGCGTTACCGGCTTCGCACCAAGCGCTTCGTATTCGGCATTAGGCGCGTTGTACGCAGCGCGGCGATGATTGCGGATAACGCGGAGCATCGAGTCACGATTCGCTTCGAACCGAGCGAACGGCCCAAGTTGTTGCGCCATTTCCGCCGATGCGCGGTACGCTGTGCCGGTCATCAGCGCTGAAATAGCAGCGCACCAGCCGTAGCCTTCCTCGGAATCGTACGGTAAGCCCATACGCATCAACAAAGTCCCCATGTTTGCGTAGCCGAGCCCAAGGGTGCGATAGCCGTGATTCTTCTCGGCGATCTGCTGTGACGGCATCTGCCCCATCGTCACCGAAATCTCGAGCGTGGTCGTCCAAATGCGAGATGCCGCCGCGAAGCGCTTAGCGTCAAAGTTTCCATCATCATTGAGGAATTTGACGAGATTTAAGCTACTGAGGTTGCAAGCTGTATCATCTATAAATACATACTCGGAGCAATTATGGACCTTTAATCCGTTCGCGACAAAGTGATTTGTATCCTGCTCGGTAAGATCAAAAACATCGCTATTACCAATGAGTTCGAGCGACGTAAACTCATCGGAGAACGCGTCGGCGTAACACGCCACCGTCGCGTTAAGTTCGCGAAGTGCCTGAACCTTTGGCGATCCGATGTCGAATCCAATCTCTTGCTCGAACCGAAGACGAGAAGACCGCGAAATTCGCAACGAGTGCATCTGGGCAACATTATATGTGGCGAGGCCGCCCATGCCGTCGGGGCATTGGCTGGTTAGCTCCACGCGACGATTTTGGTACAGCTTCGCCTTAATGCCAAAGGACAGAAGAAGATGCTGCGTCTGTTTGAGAAGGTCGAGCGAACACGAATCGAGCGATACGTACTGCGACTTCGAGCCGTAGTTTGCGACCGTTCCATCGGCGGTAAATAGGCCTCGAAGAATTTGCGCGGTGCTAACGCGATCGAGCTCGAAGATCGCTTCGGTAAAGCGTTTCTCGGCGCTTCCTCGATCAAGCACCGCATATCGAGAGAAGGTCTCGATAACGGAGCGATTCCCAACAGAGATACGAGCGCAGGACGCACTCGGCGGGTGTGTGACGGACGTGACACGCCTACCCCGCCCATCTAGTGCGCTCGACTTTGAATCGTTGATACCGTCGGCAATCGCTTCTAAAACGGGCGCTTCGTGGTGAGCCATCGTCAGGATGAGCCCGGGGCGCGGACCGTTCGTGACGCAGCCGTCTCCTACGGCGACACCGATGCCAAGCGCAATCCGCTCATCGAGCGTGCGCGAACCAAAGCCGGAGCTACCCAATCCGATGCGATCGCCGGCGCGAAGTTCGCTTGCCGGCACATCGCCGCGATTTTCGGTCCAGATGCGGTGGTCGGCCGTAACATTCAGCTCGTAGCCTGCCTTCGTGCGAAGGCGATATGCCGGCTTGGTGCCCGTCTTGAAAATGCGCGAAACGAAGTGCGGCTGGCCGTCGCCGCCGATAACGAACGCAGCCTTACCGACCAGATCGGCGATGCGTTTCGGGCCGTCGGCCGTCGCAACCAGCGTCTCGCCCGTGACGCACGGGTTAGTTGCATTAATTCGGTCGTCGTTGGCGCACGTGTGCCAGTCTTGAATCGTGTCGTCGAATTGCAGACCGGGATCGGCGCA
>JBDTKL010000114.1:0-4900 GCA_039935355.1 Candidatus Tumulicola sp. | reverse complement strand
CGTTGTTGTCACCAAAGACGCGGACGAGGCGCGCGCGGTGCTGCGCGATTGGTATGGAGCCGGGGGCATACCCGGCGGCGGTAACGGCGTCTTGCTGGAACAGCGGCTCGAAGGTCGCGAATGCAGTGTGTTTGCGCTGTCTGACGGAACCTCGCTGACGTCGTTCCTCGATGCGCGCGATTACAAACGTGCCGGCGACGGCGATACCGGTCCGAACACGGGCGGCATGGGCGCATATTCGCCGGCCGACGAACTCCCGGCAAACGCGCTCGACGTGGTGCGCGAACGCATTCTCGATCCGGTGCTACGCGGTTTGCAGGCCGACGACGAACGCTATGTCGGCGTCTTGTACTGTGGTCTCATGTGGACCCAAACCGGACCGGCCGTGATCGAATTCAACGTTCGGTTTGGCGACCCGGAGACGCAAGTGTTGATGCCGCGCATCGATGGAGATTTTGCCGCGTTATTAAAATCCGTCGCCGACGGCGCAACCGACGCGTCGATCGCGACGGTGTCCGCGCGGCATTGCGTAGGCGTGGTATTAGCGACCGAGTCGTATCCGTTTGCGAGCACGCCCGTAAACGATCTCGTTCCAGATGTTTCGTTGCCCGAAGGGTGCCAGGCGTTTTGGGGCAGCAGTACGCTCGAAAACGGGCATGTACGATCCTCCGGTGGGCGAGTGCTGACCGTCACTGCGATCGGCGACGATCGCGAGAATGCACGCGTTCGCGCGTACGCCGCCGTTAAAACGTTGTCGTCGCGGTTTGGCAATGCAAACCTCACATACCGTAGCGATATCGGGGCCGGCGCACAGCCGTAGGGCGTCGCCGCTCGAGCAGACCGAACAACTCGCGCGCCTCGCCGGTCTCGCAAAAGCGTGCGGCGCTGTGGCCGCCGGCGGCGCGCTATCGCCGGTAGAATGCGTCTGGCTCGAACGGGCCGCTCGCGTGAAGCCCGGCGAGGTACGCGCCGTTCGCGAGAACATGCTGTCGGGCGGCGATCCGCTGGGCGATGCGTTTCTATCGATCCGTTCGCATCTGCAACGTCGCGAGGACGGTGCGTTTTACACCGGCGAGGCAATCCGCCGATCGATGCTTTCATGGGCGTTGCAATGCGAACCGCAGCGGTTGATCGATCCCGGGTGCGGTAGCGGCCGCTTCGTGGGCGACGCGGTCCGAGAACGGCCGCACTTGGAAGTGGTCGCTATCGACGCCGATCCACTCGCGACCCTGATGACACGCGCGCTGCTGGCGGTTTTGGGCGTACGTCGGGCACGCGTTCTCTGTGGCGACTTTATTGCCGCGCGTATCCCGCGCATCGACGGTAGAACCGCTTTCGTCGGGAATCCGCCGTACGTACGCCATCACGACATCGCTCCGAGCGTGAAGCGGCACATCGACACGTTGGCGGCGGACGCCGCGGTGCGTCGCTCAGGTTTGGCCGGATTGCACGTTTGGTTCTTTGTCGCGACGTACGCGCGTCATGGAATCCCGGGCGACGTCGGTGCGTTCGTTACATCGGCGCAGTGGCTCGACACGACCTACGGCAGCGTGCTTCGCGAGCTGTTGTCCGGGCCGATGGGCGGACGGTCGATCCTCACGTTCGAGGCCTCCTCCTCGCCGTTCGATGCGATGACGACGGCCGCCATCGCGACGTTCGAAATTGGCGCACACAATTCGACGATGCTGATCGGTACGATGCCGTCGCCATCAGGATCCATCGAACTCGAACGTATCGGCTACGCGGTCCCGACTGACGAACTGCATGCTTCGAGCCGCTGGTCGCAAATTGCGCAAGCCGGTGCGGCGCACGACGGCGGCACGACGATCGGCTCCCTGTTTCGCGTATCGCGCGGGCAAGTCACCGGTGCGAACGGGTTCTTCGTGATGTCCCAGCGGCGCGCGTGCGACCTCGGGATCGAAGCGTTCTGCATCCCGGTCATCTCCGCCGCGCGCGAAATCTTGACCTCGGGTGGCGTCGTTACGAACGGTCCACTGCGCCGTGTCGCGTTGTGCGTTCCGCCGCAACTCGATCTTGCCGGCGCACCGGCATTGGGGCGCTACATCGCGGCCGGCGAGGCCGCAGGCCTCCATCGCCGATACGTGCCCTCACATCGAAAACCGTGGTATGCGGTCGAGTATTCGCGACCTCCGATCGTCGCCACGTACATGGCGCGCCGGCCGCCGTCGTTCGCGGTCAATCCCGAAGGCTTAGGCGTGCTGAACATCGCCCACGGCCTGTTTCCGCGCACACCGATGGATTTTGGTGCGTTGCGCGATACCGTCGAGCAACTGAACGCGGATGGGGCGCGATTTGCCGGACGGGGCCGCACCTATCACGGCGGGCTACAGAAGTTCGAGCCGGGGGACCTCGCCGCGCTACCCCTCGACGTTACGAGTTAGATGGTCCAGCGCTGGCGGAAGCGATCGTTTGGAGGCGCGATTCTTATCGAGGCCGGCAGGCGATTCCTACACGAGCGCCTGAACCGTACGGACTACTTCTGGATCGATCGGTAACGACGGGTCGTCGTACCCGCGCACGATGGCCGCTTGCGACGAAGTGTCGGGCGCATACTTGAGTACGTGGTTCATTCCGTCGACGACGACAAATTTCGCGTTGGGAGCTCCACGCGCAAGAGCGCGCGCATCTGCCATGCCGACTTGCACGTCGGCCGTTCCTTGGACGATCGCGATCGGAAGGTGCAGCTTTGCGATCTCGACCGCCGGATCGTATTTGAACCACGAGATCAAGTAGGGTTGCACCGATGCTCGCAGCAGCGCCGCTAATTCGGGCGGCGCGTCCGTTACCAGATGGCCCTGCTGCAATTGCGTGATAGCGGCATCGGCTTGCGCGTAGAGTTTTGCCGGCAGCTGAGCTGCGAGTTGTTCGCGTAGCACTGCCGGGGCGGGCCGCCCGGCGCCCTCGAGGCTGGCGAATCCGTTGGCGCTTGCACTTTGTAACGCCAGCATTCCGAGCAGAGAACCCTCGCTGTGGCCGGCTACCGTGACCGACGAAAATCGCGCGTCGCCGCGTAGGAGGGCGATCCAACCGGCTGCGTCTTGAACGTACGTGTCGAACCGCAGATCGCTTTCGGACTTCATACCGGCGGCACTGGCGCCGACGCCGCGTTTGTCGTAACGCACCGTCGCGATTCCGCGCGCTTCGAGCGCTTGCGCGAGCAGCTTGTAGGTGTCACTACGCATGCCAAGGGTCGAATTGCCGTCGCGATCGGTGGGACCCGAGCCGGCCACGATCAAAACGACCGGTGCCGGAGTTCGAGGCGGAAACGTTAGCGTTCCGTACAGCGTTCCGGTCGCCGTCTTCAACGAGATCGGGACGTCGGATTCCGCCTGGGCCTGGCTTGGCACCGCCGTCGCGGCCGAAGCGGCTGCCACCGCACCCAAAAACGTCGAGCGATTCATCCACCGAAGATTCGCTTCGGGCGGCCGTGCCGCTTGCTCGAGAGCGGGGTCGGCCCTCAGGAGGTGTAACTCGGACGGCGCGAGGAGGTTATTAATAACGTATGGCCTTTCAAAACCAGGGCAGACCGCAAAATCAGTTTGGCGGCCCGGCCGTCCCGGCCGTTGCTACGCATTCGCTGCTCGCGCAGGTGCTGGGCATCACGGCGCTCGGCCTGTGCGTAACGGCGCTCGCGGCGTCTGCGACCCAAGGGCTTCCGGCCGGCGTCGGTTTGGCGGCGATGATCGTCGGGTTTATCTTGCTCTTCGCAATCAACGCCGTCCGGAGTAATGCGGCGCTTTCGCTCACGTTGTTTTACGCTTTTACGGCGTTAGAAGGCGTCGGAATCGCACCGGTTATCGGGCAATACATTCGCACGGTTGGATCGGATGTGGTGTTTAACGCCGCGCTGACGACCGGCCTCGGAATGTTTGCCTTGGCTGCAGTCGTCTACGCGACCGGCCTCGACTTACGCCGCTTTCAAGGCATCCTTACGATTGCGTTGCTCGGGTTGATCGTGGTCGGCGTCGTCTCGATGTTCGTGCGCTTCATCCATCCCGAGACGTACGCGTGGATCACGCTGGTAATTTTCGCGGGTCTCGTGTTGATCGACTTCGCACGGCTTCGCGCCGGCGGCGATGGCTTGACGCCGGTGCAGATGGCGGTCAGCATCTATCTCGACGCGATCAACATCTTTCTCGCCTTGCTGCAAATCTTTGGTGGCCGCCGTTCCAGCGACTGACGGAGGGCTCGGTTAATGTGCGGCATTACGGGGGTGTTCGCCCCGCAACGCGACGCCGCCCGGCTCGCGTACTTCGGGCTATACGCGTTACAGCATCGCGGACAAGAATCGGCCGGCATCTCCGCCGCCGATGGCGGTACCATACGATCGCACAAAGAGATGGGGTTGTTGGGCGCGATCTTCGACGAAGAGATTCTGTCGTCGCTCGGCGGTCATATCGCGGTCGGGCACACGCGCTATTCGACGAGCGGTTCGTCGATGGTCGTCAACGCGCAGCCGTTGCTGGAGCGAAGCGACATCGGCGATTTCGCGTTCGCGCATAACGGTAACATGACGAACACCGACGATCTGCGCGACACTCTATCGCCGACAACGGTGTTACAGGCGAGTTCCGACTCCGAAGTTTTGGCCAAACTCTTGGTCGAGGCGAAAGGGTCGATGGTCGATCGCATTCGTAGCCTGATGGGCCGCGCACGCGGCGCCTACTCGATCGTGCTGATTACCGACGACGAACTCTATGCGTTCCGCGACCCGTGGGGCGTCAAGCCTCTGTGCTTGGGTACGCTGGCTGACGGCGGCTACATGGTCGCTTCCGAGTCGTGCGCGTTCGGCACGGTCGGCGCTCAATACGTTCGCGAACTCGGGCGCGGCGAGATCGTGCGCATTAATGCGGCTGGATTGGAGTCGATTCAAACCGAC
>JBDTKL010000113.1:0-14544 GCA_039935355.1 Candidatus Tumulicola sp. | reverse complement strand
CGAAGACGTTCACGACGCTGGAAACGATTACGAACGCGCACACCGCCCGCGACTGGTCGGTTAAAGCGCTGGGCGATGCGTCGTCGGTCGCCAAACATTTCGTTGCCGTGTCCACCAACGGACCCGGCGTTGCTCAGTTCGGCATCGACACCGCCAACATGTTCGAGTTTTGGGACTGGGTCGGCGGCCGCTATTCGATGGACTCGGCGATCGGCCTGACGACCATGTTGGCCATCGGCCCCGACAACTTCACGGATATGCTTGCCGGCTTCCACGAAATCGACGAACATTTCCGCACGGCGCCGTTCGAGCGCAACGTACCGGTGCTATTGGGTCTGTTGTCGGTTTGGTATAACGACTTTTTCGACGCGCAGACCGTCGCGGTATTGCCGTACGAGCAATACTTGAAGCGCTTTCCGGCGTACTTGCAACAGCTCACAATGGAGAGCAACGGCAAGCACGTGACCCTCGAAGGCGTTCCGGTCGATGCCGACACCGGCCCGGTGTATTGGGGCGAGCCCGGAACGAACGGACAGCATTCGTTCTATCAACTAATTCATCAAGGAACGCGGCTGATTCCGTGCGATCTCATCGGATTCGGAAAGACCCTCAACCCGCTCGGCGAGCATCACGATATCTTGATGTCCAACGTATTCGCGCAAGGACAGGCGCTGGCATTCGGCAAGACGCCCGACGAAGTCCGCGCCGAAGGCTCGCCTGATTGGCTGGTGCCGCATCGCGTGTTCGAAGGCAACCGGCCGACAAACACCCTGCTCCTCGAACGACTCGATCCGAGGGCATTGGGCAAATTGGTGGCTCTGTACGAGCACAACGTTTTCACGCAGGGCGCGATTTGGCACATCGACTCGTTCGATCAATGGGGCGTCGAACTGGGCAAAGTGCTAGCGAAAAACATCATCCCGGAGCTCACTGCGGCGACCGAGCCAAACCTTACACACGACAGTTCCACCAACGCGCTCATCCGGCAGTACCGCCGTCTCAAGGAGAAGTCGTAACATGCAACTCGGTATGATCGGCCTCGGCCGAATGGGCGCTAACATGGTTCGCCGCTTGATGCGCGACGGACATACTTGCGTGGTCTACGATCGTAACGCCGATGCCGTTGCCGCGCTGGTAAAAGATGGCGCGAAAGGCGCGGACTCGGTCGAGTCGTTCGTCAAGCAGCTCGAGGCTCCACGCTCCGTGTGGCTCATGGTACCGGCCGGCGTCGTCGACGACTCGATCGGTGAGTTGCGGCCGCTGCTGCAGCGCGGCGACGCATTGATCGACGGTGGGAACTCATACTATGTCGACGATATCCGGCGTGCGCGAGCGTTAGCGGAGGCCGGCATCGATTACATCGATGTCGGAACGAGCGGCGGCGTGTGGGGGCTCGACCGCGGATACTGCATGATGATCGGTGGTCCCGACAAGGCCGTGCAGCGCCTCGATCCGATCTTTACAACGCTGGCTCCGGGTATTGGCTCGATCGATCGTACGCCGGGACGCGACGGTGCGCCAACCACCGCCGAACTCGGCTATCTGCACTGCGGCGCGAACGGCGCCGGTCACTTCGTCAAGATGGTGCACAACGGTATCGAATACGGAATCATGGCAGCCTACGCTGAAGGCCTCGGCATATTGAAGTCCGCCAACGTCGGTAATCAAAAGCAAGAGGTTAACGCCGAGACGACGCCGCTGCGCGATCCCGATCTTTATAAATACGAGCTCGACCTGCCGGATATCACCGAGGTCTGGCGGCGCGGAAGCGTGATTGCGTCGTGGCTCCTCGACCTCACGGCCTCGGCGCTGCATGGCGATCCGGCGCTTTCGAAGTTCGGCGGCCGAGTCTCGGATTCTGGCGAAGGACGCTGGACGATCAAAGCGGCTATCGACGAAGCGGTTCCCGTTCCGGTGCTGGCGTCGGCGCTATTCGAACGATTTTCTTCGCGCGGAGAAGCCGACTTTCAAAACAAGTTGCTGTCGGCCATGCGCTTCGAGTTCGGCGGGCACCTCGAACAGAAATGAGTCAAGTACATTCGGACGCGCTGGTCTTCTTCGGCGCAACGGGAGATCTCGCGTACAAGAAGATTTTTCCGTCGTTGCAGGCGATGATCGTGCGCGGCAAGCTCGATGTGCCGGTCATCGGCGTCGCGAAGGCGGGCTGGAACCTCGACCAGCTCAAAGCGCGCGCTAAAGATAGTCTCGAAGAGCACGGCGGCCTCAATCCCGACGCGTTCGCCAAACTGTGCGCGTTGCTGCGTTATGTCGACGGCGATTACGGGGACTCCGAAACGTTCGCCGAGCTGAAGCGCCAGCTTGGATCGTCGGTGCATCCGGCGCATTATCTCGCGATTCCACCGTCTATGTTCGAGACGGTTGCCGAAGGCTTAGCCAAGGCTGGTTGTTCGACCGGGGCTCGGGTCATCGTCGAAAAGCCGTTCGGACACGACCTAGCGTCGGCTCAGCAGCTCAACCTGGTGTTACATCGCTACTTCGACGAAAGCTCGATCTTTCGCATCGACCATTATCTCGAAAAGCGACCCGTTCGCAACATGCTCTTTTTTCGTTTCTCGAATCCGTTGCTGGAGTCGTTCTGGAACCGCGACTTCGTCGAAAGCGTGCAGATCACGATGGCCGAAGACTTCGGCATCCAGGGACGCGGCGCGTTCTACGACGCGACCGGCACGATCCGCGACGTCATTCAAAACCATATCTTTCAAGTGCTATGTAACGTCGCGATGGAGCCGATGACGCGAACCGACAGCGAGTCGGTGCGAAACGAAAAAGTCAAAGTGCTGGAATCGGTCCCCTCACTGCGTCCCGAAGATGTTATCCGAGGTCAGTTCGACGGCTACCAGCACGAGCCGGGGGTTGCTCACAACTCGACGACGGAGACGTTCGCCGCGGTGCGGCTGTTAGTCAACACGTTCCGTTGGAGCGGCGTGCCGTTCTACATCCGCGCCGGCAAGAATCTTCCGGTCACGGCGTTGGAAATTTTGATCCGGCTGCGCAAGGCACCACATATCTTTACGGTGGCGGCCGACTACAACTACGTTCGGTTACGCTTGAGCCCCGACGTGCAGTTCGCGATGGGCGTCACCGCGTTATCGGAGCACGACGATGCGGCCCGCCCGATGGAGATGATGGTCAGCCGCCGTCCGACCACCGAAGAAGAAGACGCGTACGAGCGCGTCTTAGGCGACGCGATGATCGGCGATCAGACGATGTTCGCGCGCGAAGACTACGTGGAAGAAGCGTGGCGCATCGTCGATCCGATTCTGGGAGACGTCACGGCGGTCAATGCCTATAAACCCGGCACCTGGGGACCCGAGGCCGAGCAGTCGCTCGCGCCGCCCGGAGGCTGGAACGACCCAGTCGTGACGTCGAGCGAAGCGTAGCCGCGTAGCGGCCAGGCCGAGCGATTACGGAGCCAGTGGCGGCGCCGCCGGAAAGGTGTAGTTCGTAAAAGACGCGCTGGCCGACATCGGCATATGCGGGTAATCGACGTCCGCGGTGAGTGAGACCGGCAAGACGTAACCGTCGACGCTATCGTCGGTGAGCGACATGTGCACGTGCATGCCGTCGGAATAGTGCGCGTCGACCCAGCGGGCGCTTCCATCCGGTGCCAAGGCGACGGTGGCGCCGCGCATCGACGGATCGTCGAGCGCGCTCAACGCATAGACCGTGCTCCCGCTCGTGTCGGATTGACGTGCGTATCGATATCGCTTCGGCCACATTGCCGGGTCGATCATCGACAGATCGATGTCGCGCATCTTTGAAAACAGCGCCGGAGTTTGCGTCAGATGGACGACGTACCGGTCGCCACGCGTATAGTCGCCGGTGCCTTCCATATGAAAATGGAACCACGGAAAATGGCGCATCGCCATTTGGATTTCCATATGAAACGTGTATGTAGCGGGAGCGTCTTGTGCGATGTCTGCGACCGGCCGTGCCGGGGCGCCCGCCGCCACGGCGAGGGCGCCTACCGTTAAGGACACGAGCCAAGAGTTCATACGTTCGTCTGTGCCGCATTATATCGCAGCCTGGACGAGAAAGCATCAGCGCGGCCCAGCGCTTGGTTACATTGACGATTTGAGGACCGGGGCGGTATAAGAACTATATGCGTACGCTTGCAATGGTTTCCGTGCTGTTGGTCGCCGGCCTGGCAGCGTGTTCGGGAAGAACTACCGCTGTGAACGGTACTCTACCGGTCACTCCTCAAATGGTTGGGTCTACGTCGAAAGCATCGGCCGCGATAACGGTCGATCCATCGAATCGTGGAGCGGTCGTGTCGTCGCTCGTTTTGGGCGCCAATATGGCGACCTGGTACGACGTCACGCAGCCGAATTTAGCGCCGGCCTTTAAGACCGCCGGAATGACGGCCACGCGCTGGCCTGGCGGATCCGAGTCGGATATCTATCATTGGCAAACGAACTCGCTCGGGAGCGGAGCGTGCGATGCCGGCTACGTCAATCCGAGCACGACATTCGATAGCTTCTTGCACGACATCGTCAACCGGGCGAAGCTCGACGTCGCCATCACCGTCAACTACGGATCGAATCCGGCGTGCGATGCCGGCGCCGATCCGAGCGAAGCGGCCGGCTGGGTGAAGTACGCGAATAACACCAAGAAGCTTGGGATCAAGTGGTGGTCGGTCGGCAACGAAGAATATGGTTCGTGGGAAACCGATTTGCACAGCCAGCCGCACGATCCGGCGCAGTACGCGCAGAACGTCGCGAACGACTTCTATCCGCAAATGAAGGCGGCATCCAATTCCCCGATCAACGTCTGCGTCGACGTCGATCCGCAAACTGCGGGTTGGGATTCGACCGTCCTGGCAAATGCAAAATACGATTGCGTCGAGCTGCACTACTATCCGCAAGGGACGACGGTCGACGATCAGTTTCTTATCGAAAAGGCGGCGCCCGGACTCAACAAATATCTCGGTGCCTTGAAGAACGACTTGAAGGCTGCCGGCCGCGCGAACACGCCGATCTACGTCGGGGAGATCGGCTCTACATACGGGACACCCGGCAAACAAACGATGTCGATTACGCAGGCCCTGTATGCCGGACAGGTCATTGGAGAGCTGCTCCAAAACGGCGTTGAGCGCGCAACGTGGTGGCTCGGTTACGGCGGTTGCAATGCCGAAGGCGGCGGCGGCGATTTCGATGCGAGCCTGTATGGATGGCAAGATTTCGGCGGTTACATGCTCTTTTCGGACGGCACCGTGCAAGAGGGTTGCTCCAGCACGGACGTCCCACGCGGGACCGTGCTTCCGACCGCACGCGCGTTCCAAGTCGCGTCCAACTTCGTTCGCAACGGCGAACGGATGCTGGGAGTGAAGGTTGCTTCGGCTCCGCACGTGCGCGCCTTTGCCTCCACCTACGACGGCGGATATGCGCTCATGCTCTTCAATCTCGACAAAGGGTCCTCGATGCAAGTCCCCGTGTCGATCGAGGGTGTGAGTTCCGGATCCGGCGGCACGACGGTGTTGTACGACAAAGCGCTGTACGATGCGTCGAAGAAGAACGTTTGGAAAAAGCCGGTAACCAAGGCGCTCGCCGCCTGGAATGGGAGTTTCATGGTCACGCTTCCGGCGTGGAGCATGATGACGGTCCGCACGAAATAACCGCGATGCAACCCCGTTCGACAGCGAGCATCGGCGGCGTCGACCTCGAATACGCGCTCGTAAACGGCGATCGTTCTAAGCCAACGCTCGTATTTCTCCACGAGGGCCTCGGGTCGATTTCGACGTGGCGCGACTTTCCGTCGAACGTTTGCGCGCGCACCAACTCCCCGGGGCTGATGTACTCTCGATACGGCAACGGCTTTTCAACCGTGCTCGACCAAGCGCGCCGCCCGGAGTACATGCACCAGGAGGCGTTGCAGGCTTTACCAGCGCTGCTCGACGCGTTACGGATCGAATCGACGGTGTTGATCGGCCACAGCGACGGCGCATCGATAGCGCTGCTCTATGCTGCAGAATATCCGCGCAGCGTCGCCGGCCTGGTTCTCGAGGCGCCGCACGTCTTCGTGGAAGAAATTTCGGTTCGCAGCATCGCGGCGATTCGATCGCAATACGAATACGGACCGCTACGCGAACGACTCGGCCGCCACCATTCCAACGCCGATAGCACGTTTTACGGTTGGAACGACATCTGGCTTTCGCCCGAGTTTGAAGGTTGGAACATCGAACCGGCGGTCGACCGGATAACGGCCTCTACGCTCCTGCTGCAAGGGCGCGATGACGAATACGGAACGCTCGGCCAGGTCGATGCAATCGTCCGCCGCCATCCCAGCACCGACTCGCTCGTCCTTGCAAACTGCGGCCACACACCGCACCGCGACCGCGCCGCTTTTGTGGAGGCGACGATCGCCCATTGGATCGTCCAACGCACCGGAGGCGCCTAGATCGTTAGCCCGGAGGCGGGTTCGGGAGCAAGTGCAATTCGCCGGCGTCGTAATCGAACTCCACGGTGAATTGTTGCAAAAAGGCCGCGCCCAGATGCCCGAGCGCCGTGCCGTGCAGCATTTGCGTGGTGCCGATCGTTTGCCGTCCGGTCTGATAAGCGCCGATCGTGACTTGCGGAATATTGCCCATGAGCTCGACGCTCTCGCCGCCGATCCCACCGACTAGCTTGCGTTCGGTCACCGAAAACAGCGTCGAATGCGAAGTGTAAAAACCGTACGACAAGTTGATATTCGATTCGTCGCCGGTGTCGACCGCCAGGCGGGCGTCGACGTCGCCCAAGCGTACGTTCACGACCGGCACGAAATTTTCGAACGATAACGGTATCGAGATCGAGTTGGCCGGAATCGACTTGCCAAGCGACACGGTGTGGTCGCGAGCGTCGATCGTCAAGCCGCTGGATGCTACGAAGTCCGCCCCGAGAACGGCGTCGTATCCATAGCGCGAAATGTCGTTCAGTACGACGTAATAGGCGTCGGGAAAGGTCGCGTTCCCGACTTGCAGCGGCCCGGCTCGCACCACCTGGGTGGAATACTCCCCAAGCCCGCGGACGTGATATGTACCCAACACGTCGGTGCCGAGGCGCGCCGCTAGTTCGGTGCTGATCGACATGCCCGAGTTGCCCGTGTCGATCAAGCACCGAATCGGAACGCCTGCCATCGTGCAGTCGACGACCGGCGTGACGTGTGTTGGATCGGTCTTGATCGGTGCGGGCGCCCCCGCGAAGCGCGGCAACAAGCCGTGCGGAGGGTGGAACGCCGAAGCGACGGCAGTCCGGTCGTCGTAGCGTTCGAGCACTTCGCCGTTGTGCAGCACTTCATAGGGAACGTCGAATCCGTCGGCACGACGGTAGTCGCGATACTCGAACGTATCGTCGCCGTTCAGATCGCGAGCGTAACGGATCAGTGCGTCGTGCGGGTCGACGTAGAGGCGCAGCGGTATCGCGATCGTGTCGGTAATGTAAAACGTTCGATATCGTACCCCCCGATACGTCGCCATCCCGCCGTCCACGATGCGGCCGTTTTGTTGCGACGAGAACGATGGCGAAAGAAAGCTGAGCGATGCGATCAGTCGCAGCGATCGAAGATACGGCTCGGGGTCGCCGCTGCGGACGGCACTATCGTTGATGTTGATCGCGTAGAGGTGTGCGCCGTCGAAATACGACCCGGCACACAGTTCGCCGTTGCATCGCCGTAGTACGAAGGCCAGTCCGCGGCTTTCGCTGGCGACGACGGTGCTTTGCCCTTCGAGGTTCAAACGCGAAACCGAGACGAAGTGTGCGCTCCACACCGGACCGGCCGCAGAGCGCATGCGATCGAGGAACCGGCCGAGATCGCTCGATGGCGCGGCGGCAATGGTTCCTAGAGTCAGCACGCAGAGCACGGCAGCGCGGACGACGAAGCCCATGGAATGGATTTCGAGTTGCTCGACGGCTATCTTCTCGACGGCCGGCCGGCGAAGGCAGCGGTCGTCGAACAATTGGCAAAACTGCCGCCCTCCGGCCCAGCGGCGCCCTTCTTAGAGGGCATACGCCTGCTTGGCGAGCGAACGCCGGACTTGGCACTCATGGCCGTGCGTCTCGTCTTGGCTGGGAAGGTGGCCGATGACGCCGCGGTAACGGCCGTTCGCGACGCCGTGCAACGCGTCCATGCCGGTGACGAGTCGGCCAGGCGCGAGTACGCCTCGATCGTCGGCTGAGTGTCCCTCGATATTCTCGACGTCGTCGCCGGTTACGGCGCGAACCGCCCCGCCGCCCTCGATCGCGTCTCGGCCGCCGTCCCGCCCGGACACACCTTGGCGATCGTCGGACCATCCGGGGCAGGCAAGACGACGCTGCTGCGCGCGATCGCCGGCCTGCTGTCGATTCGCAGCGGCGATATCAAGCTCGACGGACGCAGTCTCCTGGGCGTGCCGCCGCAGCGGCGCCGCATCGCCGTCGTTTTTCAAGAAGATGCGTTGTTCGCGCACATGACGGTCGAAGCGAACCTTCGATTCGGTTCGCGTTCGAAAAAGATCGAAATCGATACGTCGGATGTTGCGGAAGCCTTGCACGTCGGGCATCTGCGCCGTCGCAAGCCGCGCGAGCTGTCGGGCGGCGAGCGCCAGCGCGTGTCGATGGCGCGCGCGTTGCTTTCGGATCCCGTCGTGCTGTTGATGGACGAACCTCTCGCGCATTTGGACCCGGTATTGCGACGTTCGGTGCGCGATGAAGTCATCGGTATCCGGCAGCGCTTCGCCGGACCGTTGATCTACGTGACGCACGATCACGAAGAAGCGTTAGCCGTCGCGGATTCGCTGGCGGTGCTGATCGGCGGGCGCATCGAGGACTCGGGCGATCCGCAGCGCGTGTACGATGCGCCGCGCAGCATCGCGGCGGCGCGCGCGATCGGATCGCGGCCGATGAATTTGCTCGACGGCGAGCCGATCGTCGGTATCCGTCCGGAGCGCGTAGTGGTGGGCGCGGGCGGTGCGTTACACGGACGTGTCGTACGGCGCGAACGCACCGGAGCGGATGCATACGTGACGGTCCAAACGCAACGGGGAATCGTCGCTGCGCGTGTTGCGTCCGAGTCGTCCGCCGCTCCAGGCGACGAGGTAGACGTCGACTTACCGGAACGTTTTGTCGTGCGATACGATCGCGCGAGCGGCGCCGCGATAGCATGACCGGCATCGCGGAGCTCGCGCGCGGCGTCGTCTTCGCCGGAATCGATCGCATCGTCGAAAGTTCAAGCGTCCCGCCGTTCGGCGGATACGTGTTGTTCGGGCGCGACGATCCGTCGATCGACGACGTGCACCAGTTGACCGCCGGGCTTCGAGAGCGGTGCGCGCCGGAGCCGCCTCCCGTTATCGCGATCGATCAAGAAGGCGGACGCGTCGTCCGATTGCGTCGCGGCGTCGAACCGATGCCGTCGATGATGGCACTCGGAGCGGTGGACGATCTCGAACTCGCCGTGCGAGCCGGCGAACAAGTGGCATTCGATCTGCGCCGGGCCGGCTGCACGATGGATTTCGCACCGGTCCTCGATCTTGCGTTGCAACCGCGTAATACGGCAATCGGCTCGCGTTCTCTCGGCTCGGATCCCGCACGCGTCGGCGAGCTGGCCGCCGCCTTTGCGCGTGGTTTGCAACGCGGCGGTATCGTGCCGTGCTACAAACACTTTCCGGGCCACGGCGATACGAGCGAAGATTCGCACGAAACGGTGCCGGTGGTCGAGGCGGATGCCGAGACGCTGCACCGGCGCGATCTCGCTCCGTTCGCCCGGATCGCCGCCGAAGCGCCGGCGATCATGCTCGCGCACGTCGTCGTGCGAGCGCTAGACGAAAACCGCGTCGCGAGTGCGTCCGAAAAGATCGCCGGCGGCGTGCTGCGCGGACTCGACTTTACCGGTATCGCAATCACCGATTGTCTGACGATGGCCGGCGCCGGCGACTCGTCGCAAGCGGCGGTGTCGGCGTTGGTGGCCGGTGCCGATGCGGTGATCGTAAGCCGGCCATGGGAAGCCGCCGAAGCGGCCGTCGATGCAATCGTGCAGGCCGCTGCGGAAGAACGCCTGACCCTCGAACGTCTGAACGATGCGTACGAACGGATCGTGCGCGTGCGCGCGACCGCGAGTGATGCATTAGCAGTCGACGAGTTTCCGCCGCATCCCGGTGTCGGCCGTGAAATCGCGCGCCGCGCCGTTACGCTAGTGCGTGGGCTCGCACACGCCGATCCGCTGACGTGTGCGGTGCTCTCGTTCGAGGGAACGACGGCCGACGGGGTGGTTCCGGATGACGTGCGCCGCCCGTCGTTGTCGGCGGAAGCGCCGGCACTCGCGTACGTCGCGTTGCCGATCGATCCGCAGCCCGGCGCGCTCGACCGAGCGTTCGCGTTGCTCGCGCGTACCGGTCGCCGTCCCATCGTGCTCGCGCGTCGCGCGCATCTGTACGACCGCCAGGCCGGCGCCATCGGATCGATCGTCGCGCGCTACCCGGATGCGCTCGTCGTATCGGCGCTCGAGCCATTCGACGTGCCGCTCTTTTCGCACGCACAACACGTGGTGGCTTGTTATGGGGACGACGCTGCGGCGATCGGCGGACTCGCCGACGTGCTGTTCGCAAACGTCTTGCCGGAGGGCCGTTTGCCGGTCGATCTGTCGTGGTGACGCGCGCCGAGTTTGCCGGCGTCGATGCCGTGCTGGATGCAGCGACCGGCGCGCAATACACCGGCGCTGTCGCACGCATCGAACATCGCGGCCGGCCCGTGTACGAGCGCGCCGTCGGAACGACCAGAGCGGACGAACTCGCGCGCGACGTTTGCGTCGATTCGCGGTTCGATCTGGCGTCGTTGACCAAGCCGTTCGTTGCGACGGTCGCACTCGCGCTGGTCGACGAATCGATTCTGGCGCTCGACACACCGTTAACGAAGCTGGTACCCGAATGGTCGGGCACCGACCATGCCACGATTACGCTGCGGATGTTGCTGGCGCACAATTCGGGGATGCACTCGGGCGCCGACTATCGCACGATCCTCGATGAGAACGTCGAGCGGTTCGCCTTGAATCGTGAGCTCGACGATACGCCGGGCAAACGGGTCACGTATAGCGACTTAGGATTCATCGCGCTCGGGACGATTCTAGAGCGCGCGACGGGCCGCAACTTAGCGACAACGATGCGCGAGCGATTCGATTCCGCGACGTTGCACTATGGAGTGCGGTTGAGAGAGCGATCGGCAATACCGGCGACCGAGAGCGATGCGTGGCGTGGCCGCGTGCAAGGAACGGTGCACGACGAAAAAGCGCATTTGATGGACGGCGTCGCAGGGCACGCGGGTCTTTTCGGAACCGCGGCCGATGTTGCGGGGCTGGCCGAAATGCATCTAGCGCCACAGAACGATCGGGGAACGCGCGGAATAAGCGCCGCATTGGCGCGCGAAGCGATCACCGAGCAGGCCTTCGATCCGGTGTTGCGGCGCGGATTGGGTTGGGCCCTCAAGACGCGGGATGATAATTCGTGTGGACGTTTCATGCATCGCGAAAGCTTCGGCCATACGGGGTTCGTCGGAACGTGCGTCTGGACCGACCCGATTGCCGACGTCGCCGCTGTACTCCTCACGAACTCCGTGTATTTTGGTCGCTCCGATACCCGTCCGTTGCGAGCGGCATTTTTCGAGGCGGCCATGCGTGCGTTGGGTCTCGCGTGAGGGTCATCGGATTGATGAGCGGAACGTCGTTGGACGGAATCGATGCCGCGCTAATCGAGCTGGTACCGTCCGGGCCGGGCTACGCAGTAGAACTCAAGCGGTTCGTGACCGTACCGTTTGGAGAAGAGCTGTACGCGCAATTGCGCGACGCCTTGCCGCCGAACGTCGCGAACGTCTCGACGGCGGCATCGCTGCACCGCCGGCTCGGGGACGCCCTGGCCGATGCCGCGGCGACGGTCGCAGGTGGCCGCATCGACTTCGTCGCGTCGCACGGCCAGACTATTTGGCACGATGGCGCGAACGCATCGACGGTGCAAGTCGGCGATCCGTACGTCGTGCGCGACCGCATCGGCGCTACGGTGTGTTTCGATTTTCGCGGTGCCGACTGCGCCGCCGGAGGTCATGGCGCTCCGCTGGTGCCCTACGTCGACGCATTGCTATTTTCGCATCCGCTCGAAGATCGCGTTGCAATCAACATCGGCGGGATCGCAAACGTGACGGTGCTCGCGCGCGGCAGCGGCTCGGTATCCTGCGCGTACGACACCGGCCCGGGAAATATGCTGCTGGATGCCTTCGTGCGTTCTCGCTCGAATGGCCACCTCACGATGGATCGCGATGGGGTGCTGGCGGCGCGGGGAACGGTCGACCGGGAGTTGCTCGCCGCGATGTCGACCGATGCGTATTTCGCGCTACTGCCACCCAAGAGCACCGGTCGCGAATACTTCGCCGAACGATTCTTGGCGAAGCACGACGCGCGCTTGAGGGCGCTCGCCGACGCCGACGGCGCCGCGACCCTGGCCGAATTGACCGCCCGCACGGTCGCGGACGCAATCGCCGCAACGGCGTTCGCGGCTCCGCGCGTCATCGTCAGCGGCGGTGGCTCGCGCAATCCGGATTTGATGGCGCGCTTGCGGCGCAACGCTCCACACGCACGCGTCGATACGTCCGACGATCATGCGGTGTCGAGCGATGCTAAAGAAGCGATCGTCTTCGCGATTTTGGGTTATGAAACGCTGCGGGGCCGGCCGGCCAACGTTCCGGCGGCGACCGGCGCGCGCGAGGCAACGGTCTTGGGTGCGATCGCACCCCACCGGTTATCGGAGTTGATGGCGCGCATGGAACGAGAATGCCGGTCGACGTAGGCGTCGACGCGGGCGGCAGCCGTACGATTGCGGTAGCCGGCATCGGCGACGCGCGCAATCGAGTAGAAACCTCGGCCGCCAACCCGACGTCGGTAGGACTGGATGTGGCGGCTGCGACCATCGGCGACGCGATCGTCGCGGCGCTCCGCTCGGAGCAACCGCGCTCGATCGTGGTCGGCTGCGCCGGGGCCGCGCGGTCCGAGATCGCGGGCGCGTTGCGCGATGCGTTGCAACACCGCTTCGCTAACGCGCGCATTCAAGTGATCGACGACGCGCGACTGGCGTTGTACGCCGCCGAAGTGCGAGAGCGCGGAGTCGTGCTCATCGCAGGGACGGGTTCGAGCGCGTATGGTGAAAACGCCGGCCGCAGTGCGCGATGCGGAGGCGGCGGATATGCCATCGGCGATGAGGGATCCGGGTACGCGATCGGTTCTGCCGGTCTCCGTTTAGCGTTGCGCACGTTGGATGGCCGGGGCCCGTCGGATCGCACCGTCGCGGCCGTTCGCGAATACACGGGCGCGAACGATCGAGATGCACTTCTCGCGTTTGCGTACGGCGATGCGTCTCCGGTCTCCGCGATCGCCGGCGTCGCTCCCGCGATTCTGCGGTGCGCCGATGACGGCGAGCGCAGTGCATTAACGATCGTACAGGCGGCTGCGCGCGATTTGTTCGACCTGGTGCGCGCGGTCGTCCGCGCGATCGATGCCGGCGACGAGACGCCGCTGGTGTTGCACGGCGGCTTGTTACAAACACCGAGCACGTTGACGTATCTACTGGAAACGCGATTAGGCAACGAACTCCCGCAACTGCACACGTTGCGCGCGGCGCACTCCGCGCATGAAGGCGCGTTGCGTATGGCCGGAATGTCGCTCGATTGAGCGCCGACCTGCCGGCGACCGAGGGCGAACACCCGCAGACCGCTCGACTCGATGTCGTTTCCACCGGCGAATTGGTCGGGCTGTTGGTCGCCGATCAGCAGCGCGCCGCCGACGTCGTTGCGGCCAACGCCGCGACGATTGCCGGCGTCGTCGAGCGCACCGTGCAGCGACTGCGCCAAGGCGGTCGGCTGCATTACGTGGGGGCCGGAACCAGTGGCCGCCTCGGCGTTCTCGACGCAGCCGAACTGTACCCGACCTTTCGCGCCGGCGACGAGCTGGTCGCGGCGCATATCGCCGGGGGCACCGCCGCGCTGACGCATGCGATCGAAGGAGCCGAAGACGATCGAGCCGGTGGCGAGGCAGTGGTGCGCGAGTGCGTGACCGCCGGCGACGTCGTGTATGGAATATCTGCCGGCGGCACGGCGCCGTTTGTGGTCGGTGCGGTGGCGGCGGCGACGGCGGCCGGCGCTTATACCGTCGCCATCGTCAACGCTGCGGGCAGTCCATTGGCCGACGTCGCGAAGGAGACGATCGAACTTGCAACCGGTCCCGAGGCGTTGACCGGGTCGACGCGCTTAAAAGCTGGAACGTCGCAGAAGATCGTGCTGAACACGCTCTCGACCGCCATCATGGTGCGGCTCGGTAAAGTCTTCGGCAATAAAATGGTCGACGTCGTCGTTGCCAATCGCAAGTTGCGCGAGCGCGCGATCCGATTGGTGGAATCGATCGCCGAAGTCGACCGCGAACGAGCCGTCGAGGCCCTTGATCGTAGCGATGGACGCGTGAAGATCGCGATCGTTTGCGAACGCCGGGGGGTCGACCCCGTCGCCGCTGCGGAACTGCTGGAACGCACCGGCGGCATGTTGC
>JBDTKL010000112.1:0-2853 GCA_039935355.1 Candidatus Tumulicola sp. | reverse complement strand
GCCGTTACCGAAACCGTACGCGCTCGTGTCGTAGCCGTTCTGAATGATCCCGACGGCGCCGAATTTGCCTTCCTGAAAGCCGAGCCCGTACGCTTGTCGGTAAAAATTATCTTCGATCGGTTCGAGGTGTTGCTGGCCTTGATAGCGGTACAGGTACGCCGTAAAATTGCTGCCGATGTTTTGCGATACCGTGCCCATCAAATCGATACCCGACAAGGGAATACCGCTGCTGCGCGTGTACGCTTCGAGGGTGTCGAAATGCGCTTCGAACCCGTGACGATCGTCGGTGAACGAGAAATCGGCGCCGATATCGGGATCGAAAAAGTTGAACGGATTGCTCGCAACCGTCTGACTATAGAGCAGATAGCCGGAGAGCGTCGGCCGTTGCGTTTCGGGATCGACCGGCAACGGCGGCGTGAACTGTCCAATCTTGGCGTGAAACGTCGGCCCGATCGGATCGCGTGCCTTGTCGTACTGGTCGAAGTTCACCCACATATCGCGCGGCTGGCCCGGCAAGCCGTCGTCGACCAGATACTGCTCGAGCCAATACGACGTGTTGTTGCCGATAGAACCGCCCGACAGCACTTCGATTTCGTTGACGATGAATTTTGGCAGCGGTTGTGGGGCGCCGCCCGGGTCGTCGCTATCTCCACCACCAGCGCTGTTGTATTGCAGCTCGGTTTTCACCGCGACCGGCACGACGCCGCGCCCCCCGGGCAACCGGAAACCGTGGGTCTGGAAATACTTACCGAACGCATTCAGTTGGGGAACGGTGGTGTGGCACTGCTGGCACGAGAAGCCATACCGGTGGGCAAAAATTGGGAGCGCCTGCGCCCGCCCAGTGTTATTCACGAACCACGCAGCCCCAAAGGCCAGCGCCAGTAGCCAGATCCGCACCGTTACCCTCTCCCTGATTTAGGTGCTCCTAACTACATCTTTAGGTTGACCTCTCCTTCTACCTAGGAAAGCCAAATCATCACGTCGCAGGGGCCGCCATGCATCTTCGCACCGCCAAATCGGAAGAGTTACCGCTCCTGGCGAGCCTGCCGCACGCCCTCCACTACGAACATCCGAGCACGTTCATTCGCCATGCGCTGGGCACCAAGGAATGTCTCGTTGCCGATATCGCCGGCGGCGTCGCCGGTTACGTAGTGTGGGACCGCGGATTTTACGCGCGACCGTTTCTATGGATGCTCGGCGTGTCGCCGGACTATCGCCATCACGGCGTCGCGTCGGCGTTGATCGAGCGCGTCGAACAACTCAATACCGGCCATCGCCTACACACGTCGACCAATGAGTCGAATAGCGCGATGCAAAGCGTGCTCGAAGGTCTCGGTTTCGCGCGCGTCGGGCGTCTCGACGATCTCGACGCCGGCGACCCTGAAATATTTTACGCCAAGCAGTTGTAGCGAAAACTAGTTGCGGGCGCGCGCCTTGGCGCGACGCATTTCGGCCACAACTTCGGCCTCGAGCGTTTCCGGACGCTCGCGATATTTCGCCCATAACGGCGGGGTGTGCGCGATATCGTCGAGCACGCGACAATAGATCGCGTTGACCGGCGTGCGCACGTTGTGCTCGTGGCCGGCAACGGAAACGGCACCGTTAATGAAGTCGACTTCGGTTTGCGGCCGTCCGCTGCGCAGATCCAGCAACAGCGACGGCGGCTTGGTTCCGCGGGCGGAAACGACGCTGCGCGCCAGCAATCCCCGCGCTACCGGACTCGGCAACGACGCGACGCCGAACAACGCGCGAACGGGATAACGCGGAAGGTCGACCGGCGTCAGTTTCATCGCTTGCATCACGGCGCGAATCTCGCGAATCATGCGAATTTCGAGCGTAAAGATCTTCTCGAAATGCACCAACCGATTCGGCAACACGTTCAGGATCGCGCAACTCGCGTTGGCGACGGCGTTGAGCGCCAGTTTACTCCACTTGAGCGCGCGCCAATCCTCGACGACTTTCACCGTCAAACCGGCTTCAGAAAACATTGCGATCAGCCAGTTATACGATTTCGAACCGACCGGCGCCAGTGCGACGCCACCCTCGTTGGCGGTATTCACGCGCCCGTCGCGATCGCGGCCGACCGGCGTCGTCAGCGCTGCCGCAACGACGTTATCGGCGCCAAACGCCGCCGCTAATTTTTCTTCGTTGCCGACGCCGTTTTGCGGGGTCACGAACACGCACTTCGCAGGATCGCGAATCGCTTTTCGTAGGCTCTCGACGGCCGAATCGGTGTCGTACGCTTTGGTGGTTACCAACGCCACATCGGCGTCGACCGGAACGACGTCGTCGAGCGAACGCGGCGCGTACTCCACGTCGAGACCGACGCGCGCCAACGCGTCGCCGAAATACGAGCCAACGGCGCCGCGGCCGACGATATAAATTTTCACGACGCTCGATCCGTCGATCCGAAACCGCCGGCGCCGCGCACGCTTTCGGGCAACTCGTCGACCGCGCCGAACGCTGCACGCGAAACCGGCGCGACTACGAGTTGGGCGATGCGATCGCCGCGCTGGATCGTCACCTGCTCGCTTCCGAGATTGGCCAACAGGACGCAAACTTGCCCGCGATAATCGGCGTCGATCGTCCCGGGCGAGTTGAGGCACGTCACGCCGTTGCGTAACGCCAGACCGCTGCGCGGGCGCACCTGCGCTTCATATCCAGGCGGAAGCGCGATCGCAATGCCGGTCGGCACCAGCGCGCGCGCGCCTGGCGCGAGTACGACTGGTTCGTCGACGGCAGCCCGCAAATCGGCGCCGGCGGCGTGTTCGCTCATGTATTCGGGAAGCGGTAATCCGTCGAGCTCGGGAAGGCGCTTGAGCGCGACGTGCACCGTCGCGCCCGCGTCATTTG
>JBDTKL010000111.1:0-3071 GCA_039935355.1 Candidatus Tumulicola sp. | reverse complement strand
CCACTGCTGGGGTCGACAAACACGCGCCGGCCAGCGCGATCGCCGTTAGGCCATAGGTGCGGCGACTGAAGAGCTTTTTATTTCCGAACATTGCTCACTGAATGTAAAGCCGCGGCTACGCCGGCGTCAATCCGGATACCGCAAAACGGCGCCCATGCCAGTCTATTCATAACAGAACAGCATCGTCGCAGGAGAAGTTATACTGGCTAGGGTAGGCCGCCGCTAGAATGCGACCCAGCTGTTTTGTACCTTGAAAACCACCGAAAAAACGCGCTTTATCGACCGATCGAGGATGGTTTCGACCATTCCCTCGTCGATTACGTGGGAGCAACTACAACCAGGCAAACTTGACGTAGCGTTTCGGGTGTTTCAGGTCGGGCCGCTTACGATCTCCACGCGCGATATTAATCTGGCATTCCATGGTTACGCACAGGTTGCGCCCCACCGCTCTGGGGTCATGGGCGCCGAGTCGAAGACCGAGGCGCACTGGCGCGGATCGCTTTTTGATGCGACTACGTTGGCGGTCGGGAATGAAATCGATATTCGTACGACCGGCGCCATCACGTTGTTCGGTATCGCGGTCGACCAACCCGAGTTGCATTTGACGTGTCCCGACTCGTTGGACGCAAGCAATTTGGTCGAAAAGCTCGCGCACGCCAAGGTGACGAACACGCCCGCTGCGGCCGCAGCCTTTCGCGCCGCGATTAAATTCGTATCCGCGCATCAAGGGGGTCCGCCGCCTGCGGCGAGCGGAATGCTCGTGCCGATGCTCGCGACATTGCTTGACGAGATCGACCAACATGCCGTCGACCGATCGCATTGCTTGAACAGGCGCTACGCCGCCGTTCGCACCTGCGAACGATATATGCGCGAGCACATCGATGCAACCGTGACGCTGTTGGATCTCAGTCTGGCGTGCGGAATGCGGTCGCGCTCGCTCATCAACGCGTTCGAAGCGATCATGGGATATAGCCCGATGGATTATCTTAAGCGGCTTCGTCTCACCGCGGTCCGCAGCGCGCTGCTACGAGCGGACGCGCGCGCGACGCGGGTCATCGACGTCGCGATGGACTGCGGGTTCGGCCACATGGGCCATTTCGCGCACGACTACCGCATCATGTTCGGCGAGGCACCCTCACAGACGCTTCTTGGGTGATGATTGGGGGACGGCTGTCGCGGAGGTTTAGAAACCAGCCGACCGAACGCGCTACCGTCTCGCTGCTAGAGGTCAGACGAGGGGGCGGGTCAAGACATTGTGGACTGGCCTTCGACGAAATTGCCTGTCACTTGTGGTCGGCACTGCGTCACTTACCGCATGCGGTCCGCCCTCATCTACTGCACCCGGTTTACAGAACACATACTAGTGTGCCGTCTAAGCATCATCACGCGGTAATGCTATACCGACGGGCGGACCGCTTACCGGCTTGACCGAGCCGACGTTCCTATTCGTGAAGTAACTAGTGGGCGGCGAGCGTGAACGGTGCGGTGTAGAGTCCGTACTTCGCGCCGCGAAACTCGATCCACATTTTGTACGTGCCGGCGGGTAGTGCCGGAAGGTCAACCGACATCTCGGGTCCGGCGACGGCCATCGCCATACCGCTGGCCTGTTTCACCTCAGGGTGCACGTGCACGTACTGCAGGGTCGACGTGTTGATCAATACGATGTGGGCAGGGGCACCAAGGTAGAGTCCAAGATTGCTCGCCGGGTGGCCGTTTTCGTCGACGGTTAGGTGTAGCGTGTGCTCGGCGGCGGCGGCAAACGTGACCTTCGAAATCGTGACGGTGTACGGTGCGACGCTCACCGTCGGCGCCGACGGCGCGAAGTGAGGATGCATGATGCCGATCGCGGGCGCTGCGCTCGAACCAACGTTGAAGCGGAAGACTTGCCGATCGAGACCCTTAGGCCGCGTGTCGGCGTAGACGTAGTAGCGATGGCCGGGCTCGGTTTTTATCGTTTCGAGAAATGCGCCGGTGCCGGTGTTGAAAGACGGATGCAGATGGTCGAACGTCGCGAAGTCGTCGCGCACCACGACCATGTGAATCGTGCGTTGCATTTCGACGTCGTACTCCATCAGCGCGGCCGTCGAGCCGGTCGCATATTGCTTGATGTTCACGTGCGTTTCATCGCCAATTACCTTCGTCGTCATTTTGGAGGCGATCTGTGCCGTGCCGCCGAGCAGCGCGAACGTTCCGTTTTGCGGAGCGGCGGCCGCCAATGCGGCGGCGGGCAGCGTCAGCGCGAGGGCCAACGTCCAGCCGAGCCATCCGCTCAACCGGCGGTGCGAAGAACTTTCCACGTTTCGTCTCCTGTCGATTGTAAGTAACCGGCGCTCGCCAATGCATCGAGCACTTCGTGCATTGCGGCGCGTTCGTTTTTGTTGGGCATGCCCGCCCAGCGCATCGCGAGTTCGTTCAACTCGAGGTCGCCGGACGTGTTCAAGGCGTCCCGCACGAAGGTTGGCGAGAGCTTCACCCGTTCCATGCGCCGGGCGACCGGCTCCAGCGCCGCTTCGAATGGATCGGTCTGCGCTTTCGGCGTTTCGGCGGCCACGGGCGGGGCGACGGGAGCAGGTTCTGGTTGGGGGGCGGGTGCCGGTCGCGCCGGCGTTGCAGCGTCGTCGCTCGGCGTGGCCGGCATCTTGGAAAGTACCCCGTCGATCGATGCGGCGAGCAATTCGAGGGCGATGACTCCCAACGTCTGTAAGGGTACCGCGTTGACAACCGGACTGCGCCGACGGATGCCACGCAGAATCGCTCTCGCGACGCGTTGCGGCGAAACGGCCGGTACGTTGGACGAGATTTTCGAGCCCATCGCGATGTGGAACTCGGTGTCGACCAAACCGGGGTCGACGTAGGTGACTGCGACGCCGAAGCCACGCAGTTCCCGTCTTAGTTGAATGGCTGCGGCACGCACGGCGGCTTTCGCCGAAGCGTATGCTCCGTACGACGGTAAGGGCACGCGCGCCAATCCAGAGCCGAGAAACATCAGCTGTCCGTGGTTCTTTAGGAGTTGCGGGAAGGCGGCCCGCGCAAGGCGCAGGGGGCCAGCGACGTGCAACTGCCACTGGTAA
>JBDTKL010000110.1:0-3705 GCA_039935355.1 Candidatus Tumulicola sp. | reverse complement strand
CTTGTTCATCCGTACCTTTCCGTTTGAAAGCAAAGCACTTGGTGCGTCATCTACCCCTTCAACGTTCGATTTCCTATGGATTTTTCAAGAAAAATGCGGTTTTTTCGCGCGCAGGGAACGCACCGTGCGACGGTAATTAGCTGCCCAATGCGCGGCGAGGTTACGATTCCAGGAGACAAATCCATCTCGCATCGAGCGCTTATAGCCGCCACTCGCGCTAGCGGCCCGGTTTCCATCGAGAATTTGAACGGCGGCGCCGACGTTTCGGCGACGCGTGACGCATTGAGGGTGCTGGGCGCACGCATCGAAAAACGCGACGGAGGCGGCATTTTGGTGCATCCGGCAACGTTGCGCGGCGCGTCCGAAACGCTGGAATGCGCCAACTCCGGATCGACCGCGCGGATGCTTTTGGGCGCGTGCGCGGGCGCGGGCGTGCGAAGCCGCTTCGACGGCGACGCGTCGTTGCGCGTACGACCGATGGAGCCGGTGGCCGCGCAGCTGCGCGCGTTCGGTGCGCGGATCGAAACGACCGCCGGAACGCTGCCGCTGGAATTGGGCGGAACGCCCCAAATTCAAACGCGAAACTTCATATTGCTCGGCCCGTCGGCGCAGGTGAAATCGGCGCTGTTGTTCGCTGGATTGTTCGCGGGAGTGCCGGTGACGATTCGCGGCGATCGCGGGTCGCGCGACCACACCGAGCGGCTATTGCGCTATATGGGCGCCACGATTTCATGGGACGGACGCGGCGTTGAACTGCAGGCCGGCGCGTTGCGTTCCGAGCCGATTCGGGTCGCGGGCGATTTTTCGGCAGCGGCCTTTTTCCTCACGGCGGCGGCGATTTTGCCCGGCGCGAGCGTCACCGTGCGCGATACAGGCGTCAATCCGACGCGCACCGGCTTGCTCGATGCGTTGGCATCGATGGGTGCGGTCGTTCGCCGTTCGAACGAGCGCGAGGCGTGCGGCGAACCGGTCGCCGACGTGACCGTTACGCATGCGCCGCTCCGTGCGGCCTCGATCGACGCGGACCTGGCATTGCGCTCGATCGATGAAATTCCGTTGCTGGCGCTGGCCGCGGCGTTCGCCGAGGGAGAGACGACGATCGCGGGCATCGCCGATTTGCGCACCAAAGAGTCCGATCGCGTCGCGGGAATCGCGCGATTGTTGGGCGGTTGCGGGATCGACGTTGTCGCGCAGGCGCGAACGCTAGCGATTCGCGGGGGCGTTCCGCGTTGGCAAGGCGGCGTTTTTGCAACGCACGGCGATCACCGTTTGGCGATGGCAGCGGCAACTTTGGCGTGCGCCGTGGGGCCGGTCGAGATCGACGATCCGTCGTCGGCCGACGTGAGTTTTCCGGGTTTTTTCGAGAAGCTCGAGCGTTTACGGGTTAACGCGTAACGTCGCAGCGAGCGCGCGAATCGAGAGCGCGACGAGCGCGATTGCCGTGCGCGCGCGACGCATGCTCAGCGCTTTGACGCCGGTCCGTATCGCGAGTAGCGCGGCTTGCGAGCGTGCGATCAGCGCGGGCATCGCGTCGACGACGGCACGGATGCGGTCGACGGCACGTTCGGCGCGCGCGGTATCGAAGAACGAGCCGAGGGCCGAGAGGCGCCGGCTGCGCGTGTCGAGGGTGGCTTTTTGTTTGAGCACCGCGCCGGCACTAACGGCGATCCCGACGATCGCGAACAGCCCACAGGCGGCTGGGAATATCCAGAAATACACGGCTACGCCGCGGGCTCTGAGGCCTTCGGTTTGGGCGCTTCCGTTTTGGCAGCGGCGGGCGCGGATTCGGTTTTGGCGGGCTCGGCCGGCTTACTTTCGGCCGCGGGTT
Organism: Candidatus Tumulicola sp.; assembly: GCA_039935355.1. Lineage (GTDB taxonomy): Bacteria > Vulcanimicrobiota > Vulcanimicrobiia > Vulcanimicrobiales > Vulcanimicrobiaceae > Tumulicola. Next base: position 1,877 of record JBDTKL010000110.1, on the reverse strand, counting down.
TCGATTCCGAAGGCGCGGTGGCGCTCGACGACGCGCCCGACGATTTTCTCGAATCGGTTACGTAGAATCCGGAGCCTTTGAAGACGATCGGCGCTGGGTTGAACACCCGCGCCAACTTGCCGCCGCACGAGGGACACACGTCGGCGTGGGTTTCGTCGAAGCCGCGACGGATTTCGGTGGTCTTGCCGCATTGCGTGCATTTGTAGTCGTACAGAGGCATATCAGACTCGATTATACCCGATTGGGGTTTGCGGTCAACGACGCCGGGGGCTTGGACCTAAAGATCGGCCAGAATAAGGTCGTCGCGACGGAATTCCACCAGCCCTTTGAAGTGGATCAGGCCATCGTCGAGCGCCGAATTCAGCTTGCGTTGGTTGCGCCAGCCATCCATTAGGTGGCCGATCCGCCCGTGGTACGACGGATACGAAACACGTAAATGGACGCGCGAGCGCGACGTGCGATTTTCGATACGGAATTCGATCTTCCGGCGGCACGAATACGCCCCGACCAATGACAAATGGTGATTCGTTATAAACGAATCTACTTCGTAAAGTTGTTCTTCTTCGCCCGGAATCGAGGACCGGACGACGATTTCGCTGCCGAGCGCGATTGTGTCGGCGGCGTTTTGCAGGCGCGCACTTCGTAAAAATGGCAACCATACCGGCCATTTTTCGATAGCGCAGATCAATCCGAACGTAACTTCCGCACTACTTTCGACGTCCAGACTTCCGCTGAGCCAACGGCGTCCGGCATCGCTTTGAAGATTATTAGCGACGGCCATACGCTAAAATTCGCTGTGGGTATAATGCTACCTGCACCGTGTTCATTCCACAGAGTTGTGCACCGTTATCCACCAATTCCACCGCTTCCGACCGCTGAGGCGAAGGCCACCAGCGTTTGCACGCCGACGGGCAAGGCGGCCTCGTCGATCACGAACTGCGGACTGTGACCGGAGTGAATAGCGCCGATGCTCTCGTTGCGCACGCCGAGCCGAATCTGCAAGCCGCGAACGCGTTGCGCGAAGTATGCGAAATCTTCGCCGCCCATCGTCGGCATCGGCCGTTCGACGTTTATCTGCGTTTTTTCGCGCACGTAGTTCGTGAATTCTTCGGCCAGACCAGAATCGTTGACGACCGGCGGATAACCGCGCACGACCGTTACTTCGGCGGTTGCATTATATGCGCCGGCGACTCCGTTTGCGATGCGCTCGACACGCGATTGCAACGCATCGCGCACGTTTGGATCGAATGCGCGTAGCGTTCCGGTCATTTCCACCGAGTCGGCGATCACGTTGTTGCGATAGCCGCCGCGAATCGTTCCGATCGTAACGACGACCGCGCCGAGCGGATCGGTCTCGCGCGCCGCGATGTTTTGCAACGCGGTTACTACTGCTGCGGCAGCGGGAATTGCGTCGACGGCGTTGTGCGGATACGCGCCGTGGCCACCGCGCCCGCGAATCGTCAGATGCAGCTCGTCGGCAGAGGCGTTGACCGGCCCGGGCGTTATGCCGATCGTTCCGGCATTCAATCGCACGTCGACGTGCAACATCGCGATCGCCTCGACTTTCGGATCGTCGAGCGCGCCTTGCGCGATCATCGGCTCCGCGCCGCCCGGCCCTTCTTCAGCCGGCTGAAAAATCAGGACGACGGTGCCTTGGAATGCGTCGCGGCGTTCGCTCAAGACGCGCGCCGCGCCCAGCAACATCGCGGTGTGCGCGTCGTGGCCGCAGGCGTGCATCGCGCCCGCGATCTGCGACGCGAACGGCAGACCGGTGCGCTCGTCGATCGGCAGGGCATCCATGTCGGCGCGGAGCGCGGCCACTCGCCCGTGGCGTCCGCCACGAAGAACCCCGACGACACCGGTGCCGGCGAGACGGC
>JBDTKL010000109.1:0-2964 GCA_039935355.1 Candidatus Tumulicola sp. | reverse complement strand
CGGGCGTTTTGACCGATTTCGGCGCCTGCGGGCTGCAGCCGGCAAGCATCGTGACGCACGCGCCCAGCGCGTAGACGCGACGACTCAATCCGCTTCGGATGCGGCCGTATCGCCGGTGCCGGCCGCGGCCAGCGCCAGTCCCATCGTTGGAAACAGCAGTCCGAATATGACGATGCTCATCGTATCGATCAGGCCTTGCACGGCGACGCCGGTGAGTCCCGCCGCGGCCGCCAGCGCCAATTGACAGTTCGACACTCCCATGCGCGCGACTCGGCGCCGCAACTCGAGCGCGAACGACCACATCATCCATGCAAATGCGGTTACGCCGGTAACGCCCAATTCCGCGAAAAACGTGAGATACAAATTATGCGCGTGAAAGGCGGAGGCATCGGCGTCCGGCACGTGCACCGACGGGTAAATACGCGGGAAATCGAGCGGCCCCACGCCGGTCAGGGGAAAGCGGTCGATGACTTGCACGGCGGCGTGCCATATCGCCAAGCGCGTGTAGTCCTCGCTGGGATCGTGGTGGTTGTTGAACAGTGCAACGACGACCAGCAGCGCCACTCCGATTACTCCAGCCGCCGGGGCGGCTCCGCGCGGCGCGCCACGACGCGTTACGATCACGAACGCGGCGGCGGCGGCCGCACCCATCCAGCCGGCACGCGAATACGACAGAACCAACGCTAGCGCTCCGACGCCGAGTGCGACCCACGCCGCGGCCCGCAGGGCGGTGCTCGACCGTATGCGCGTTACCGCGTACGCGATCGGCAAGAGGACGATAAAATACGCAGCCAACTCACCGGGCAACACGAACGTGCCGGTCGCTCGTCCGTGCCCGGTGGCGTACAGCGCCGCCGGCCACCGCGTAAGCACGGTCAGGACGGCGATCGCGGCCGCGGCCGTCGCGGAAAGTAAGTACGACCACAGGATCGCGCGCGCGACGCCGCGATCGCCAAAGAATCGCAGTAGACTGCAGTGCCATACCGCGCCGAGCAACGCGACCCCGAGAAAAACCACGCCGCGCAACGGGTCCAACCCTAGGGCGGCCGAGAGAATGCCCGCACCGATCCAGAGCGCGATCGGGATCAGCAGCGGCTGCGAATCCGGTTTCGGATAGCGCGAGAGCGTGATGCCGGCGTAGATCGCGATCGCGACCACGAGCAGCAGCACCCCGATAGCAGCCGTGCGCGGCACTAAGGAAACGCCCGGAAATGCCACCGCCGTCAACACGATAAACGACGGAAACAGCGGCAGCACCGCATAGACGGCCGCAAACGCGGCCGGCATCAGCCGGCGCACGACGACACTCCCACCACTGCAAGAATGCGCGCGGCGATCGTCTGCGCCCCGCCGGGCGGCCCCATGCGGAGTTTGCCGGCATCCGCCATGCGGGCGCGTCGATCCGGATCTTCGAGCAACGCATCAATACCGCGCGCGGCTTCACCCGGATCGTCGGGAAGCACCGCGAGCGCGTCCCCCAACAACCTTCGCTGGCGATGACGATACCACGAGCTACGCGTTCCGGCCCCGCGTTCCAGCGCAACGACGGGCACGCCGGCAGCGGCGGCCTCTTCGTTCGCGGTTCCGGCTTGTCCCAAAGCCACCGTCGCGTGACGCAACAGCGGTGCCAGCGCGCCCGTCCACGCACGAAGCACGGGCCGGCCGGCGCGCGATGCGACGAACGCGACCGGCCCGGATCCGTCGGCGACATCCCAGCCGTCGGCACGCACCTGGGCCGAAAAACGTCGTGCGTCCATTCCGGGTGCAACCGACAGCACGGCTCCCAACGATGGACGGTCCGTTTGTAACCGTCCGAGGATCTCGATCAAGCGACGGGCGTCGCCGTACGCGCTTTCGCGGCTACCCGGGAGCAGCACCAACACCGGCGCAAAACCTTCGAGCGCATCGCTCGCGTCGGTCTCCGGCGCGCTTGCAAACAGATCGACGATCGCGTTGGCCGCGTCGGCGCGAACGCCGTGCGAACGTAACCGCTCCGCCGTCGGCTCGTCGCGCACGAAACACGCCGCTGCGCCGCGCAGCAATCGTTCCTCGAACGGACCGTACGGTGCGACGCTCACGCTTTTGGCCGTACCGACGAAAACGATCGGCGATCGCGCCGCGCGCGCCATCGCATAGGCATACGAATCGCCCACCGCGACGACGGTCCCGTAACGCCCGTGCGCCCGACGCAAAAACGCACGCTGCGCGAGGACCAGTCCGATCAATCCCGCGCCGATATCGCGCGCGATGTTCGCAAGATTACCCATCGCGATCAACCCGCCGCTGGGCAACGCGCGCTGCGGGCCGACGTCGGACATGTTATACGAGCGCGCCCGTCCGACCAGCGCGAGATGATCGCAGATCATCGACGGATCGGACGCTCGTACGGCCGCCGCAATTGCGTCGGCTATGGCGGCTTCACCGTGACCGTTAGAAACGAAGAGCAGCGGCTTCACGCCGCCGCGCCGACCATCAACGGAACGAGTTCGAAATCGCGCAATTCGAAGCGCCGGCGTTCGGCGTCGTACTCGAGCTCGCTACGCGAGACGTACCGTCCGTACGCGCCGGTGTGCACGATCGGAACGCCAGCGACGACTTCGGGCACCGGCAATGTGTCGTGACTGTGCCCCCCCAGCACGATGTCGATGCGCGGAACGCGTCGCGCCAGCTCGCGATCCAGCGACAAACCGACGTGCGACAGTACCACCAACGCTTCGCCGTCGGGGATTTGTCGCGCGTACGGTTCGATCGCGTCCCACGGGTCGAGAAATCGCCAGCCGAAGATGTGCTCCCAGACGCTCTCGACCGGATATTGCATGATCAATAAGCCGAGAACGTGTATGCGTGTTGCTCCGTCGTCGAATACCAGCGAGCGTTGAAACGGTAACTCGCGGCCTCTGGTGTCGAGCAAATTCGTACATACGAGCGGATGGTACATGCGTTGCGCGCGCGCCCGCAATAAGT
>JBDTKL010000108.1:0-7701 GCA_039935355.1 Candidatus Tumulicola sp. | reverse complement strand
AAAATCAGCCAAATCTTCGGGCGGCAAGTGGAAGACGTTTTCGAGGCCGACCCACTCACTATGGAGGAAACCTCACGATGATCCGCCTCGCCAACCGAATCGTGGCCGCGCTAACCCTCGTCGCGCTTGCCACCGTCGCCGCGCCGGCTTCGGCCGCAACGCTGCCGCTGGCTCCCACGCCGTCGGCGTCCTTCGACTCCGGAATGCTCCACGTGGACAAATATGGTTCCGGACCGCAAAACTTGATCTTGATTCCAGGCTTAGGAAGCGGTCCGTGGGCGTGGTACGGCACCATAGGACACTTTTCGCCGAACTATACGATCTATGCCGTGACGCTCGCCGGCTTCGACGGAACCGCCGCTCCGGCGCAAACGCCGACGTTCGATGCGTTCTCCAACGACTTCTGGCAAATGCTGTCGGCGCACAACATTGCGTCGCCGATCGTGATAGGCCATAGCCTCGGCGGAACGCTCGCGTTCTATCTGGCCGAACAACATCCGGAACGCTTACGGGCGATCGTGGCAGCCGATGGCCTGCCGATCTTTCCGCTTCTGAGCACCAAAACCACCGACGAGCGAACCACCATCGCCAAACAAGCGGCCGGATCGTACGCCGGGTTATCGCCCGCCGCGGCGCTGGCGTACGAAACGCGATTCATGCAGAACATCGGTACGCTCGATCCGCAACTCGTCGCTCCCACAGCCAAGCTCGAAGCGAGCAGCGATCCGAAAATCGTCGCCGCCTGGCTGCAAGCCGACCTGATCGCCGATCTGCGCCCGGATCTCTCGAAAATCACGATTCCCGTCCTCGAAATCATGCCGTACGAACCGGAGATGGGCGCCAAAGCGGGGTTCACCCAAGATCAGGGCGTCGCGTTCTACACTTCCTTACTGAAGGGTACTCCGCAAGCGAGCGTCGTTGCGATCGGTCCGTCTCGCCACTTCCTGATGTTGGACCGCTCGGATGCGTTTTATGCGGCCGTGCAGCACTTTCTCGACGGGCTTCCGGCTGCGGCCGCAAACGGGTCTTCTCCGTCCGGGTTGTAAGATAAGGAATCGATGACCACCGCCGAGCTAACCTACACGCCTGAAATCGCCGCCGAAACGCACGAAACGTTCGAGCGCGCCGGCGGCGTTATCCCCGAAGTCGAATGGCCGCTGTACGCTCCGTACGTCGCGGCCATTCAGCGTCTCAAGCGCGAGCGAAACGCGGTCATCCTCGCTCATAACTATCAAGTCCCGGAAATCTACTATACCGTCGCCGATATCGTGGGCGATTCACTCGCGTTGGCGATCAAGGCGGCGGAAACGGAAGCCGACGTGATCGTCTTGTGCGGCGTGCATTTCATGGCCGAAACCGCCAAACTGGTCAATCCGCAAAAGACCGTGCTGGTGCCCGATCTCAAGGCCGGATGTTCGCTGGCCGAATCGATTACCGGCGCCGACGTACGGCTGCTGCGCGAGAAATATCCCGGCGTTCCGATCGTAACCTACGTGAATACATCGGCCGAAGTGAAAGCCGAGTCCGACGTATGCGTCACCAGCGGCAATGCGGTGCAAATCGTTACGGCCTTAGGTGCGCCGCGCGTGATCTTTCTTCCGGATGAATATCTGGCCGCGTACGTCGCGTCCAAAACCGATGTCGAAATCATCGCGTGGAAAGGGCACTGCGAGGTGCACGAGCGGTTTAGCGGCGACGATATTCGGCGCTATCGCGAGGGCGATCCGGGACTCATCGTGTTAGCCCATCCGGAGTGTCCGCCCGACGTTCTAGCGGCGGCCGATTACGTCGGTTCGACGCAAGGCATGGCCGAATACGTCGGCGGACTCGACGAGACGCCGGCGACGAAGCGGCCGCGCGTGTTGATGATGACCGAATGCTCGATGGCCGATAACGTGGCGGCAAAGAATCCGAATGTCGATTTCGTACGGCCATGCAACCTGTGTCCGCACATGAAGCGCAATACGTTGCCCAAAATACTGCATTCGCTGCAGTCGATGGAATATGAAGTGACGATCGATCCCGAGATCGCGCGACGCGCACGGTTATCGGTCGACCGCATGCTGGAGTTTAGCCGTCCGCGCGATTGACGCCGCGACGATTCGGCGCAGCGAAACGCTGATCGTCGGAGCCGGCATCGCCGGCTTGATGGCCGCGCTCAAACTCGCGCCGCGCGGAACCACCGTGCTGTGTAAGACGCGCCTGGGGAAAGGCGCGGCGACCGATTGGGCGCAAGGCGGCATCGCTGCAGCCATCGGCAAAGACGACTCTCCCCACCTGCACGCACTCGACACGCAGCGAGCCGGAGCGGGAATCAGCGACAAGGCGATCGTCGACATTTTAACCGACGACGCGCCCGCACGCATCGAAGAACTGCTCGAACTAGGCGCCACGTTCGATCGCGACGCCGAGGGCGAACTCGAACTCGGCCGGGAAGCCGCGCACGGGCGCCGCCGCATCGTTAAATCGGGCGGCGACGCAACGGGCCACGCGATTCTCAGCACGCTGATCGAAGCGGTCCTCTCGCATCCGTCGATCGACGTCGTCGAAAACGTATCGGCGTTGGATTTGATCGCCGACGGCGACCGGGTGTATGGCGTGTACGGTCGCGACGACGCGTCCGGCGAAATCGTCGAGTACCGCGCCGGCGCGGTCATTCTGGCAACCGGCGGTATCGGCCGGCTATACCGGTTTACAACGAATCCGCCGCAAGCCACCGGCGACGGAATCGCGATGGCTGCTCGTGCCGGCGCGCTGCTGGCCGATATGGAATTCGTCCAATTTCATCCGACCGCGCTTGCGATCGGACGCGATCCGATGCCGTTGGTGACCGAGGCGGTCCGCGGCGAAGGCGCCGTTCTCGTGAACGACCTCGGCGAACGATTTATGTTGGGGCGCCATGCCGACGCCGAACTCGCACCGCGTGACGTGGTCGCGCGAGCCATTTTCGAGCAGTTGCATCACGGACGAACCGTCGGGCTGGACGCACGCCGCATCGGCGCGGCGTTTCCCACGAAGTTTCCGACCGTGTTCGCGTTTTGCACCGAGGCCGGCATCGATCCGCGCATCGAAAACATTCCGGTCGCTCCCGCGGCCCATTATCACATGGGCGGCATCGCCGTCGACGAGTGGGGCCGCGCAAGTCTGGCGCGACTCTGGGCGTGTGGCGAGACCAGCGCGACCGGGGTCCACGGCGCGAACCGTTTAGCGAGCAACTCGCTGCTCGAGGCGTTGGTCTACGGATCGCGCGTTGCAACCGATATACTCGATGCGGCACCTGCGCCCAAAGGGCGGCCCACATCGCGCGCACCGAAAGCGCCGCCACGCGGAATCGGCGGGCAGGCCGTTAGCGATCTGCGCAACGTCATGTATTCGAACGTCGGTCTCGTACGCCACGAACGCGGCTTACGCGAAGCGTTGTTGCGCATTGGCGAGCTGAAGCGATCGGTTAGCGATCCTAGCGACGAGCTGCGCAATCTCTTGGTGGTCGGGCGCTTGATCGCCGAAGCCGCATTAGCGCGGGCCGAGAGCCGCGGCAGCCATTATCGCAGCGACAATCCGACGTCCGATGAAGCGCTGGCAAAGCGTTCGTTTACGCGGTTACGCGATGCCGGTTAACGTTTCGGCGCAATTTCTCGAGGTCGTCGCCGAGCCGGTCGTGCGAGCCGCGCTGGCCGAAGATCTCGGCCGCGGCGGCGACGTAACGACCGACGCCATCGTTTCGCCGGAAGTACGGGCGCGCGCCGTGCTGGCGGCTCGGCGCGACGGCGTCGTCGCCGGAACGTCGATTGCATTGTTGGCCTTTCGTTTGCTCGACCCGTCGATCGAATGCACGATCGACGTTGCCGATGGCGAACGCGTGGCAGCCGGCGGAGCGATCGCGCATGTGTTGGGGAGTGCGCGCTGCATATTGAGCGGCGAACGCGTCGCGCTCAACCTACTCGGGCGCCTGTGCGGAATTGCGACCGCGACGCGAAGCATGGTCGATGCGATCGCCCCCGCGCGAGCTCGGGTCGCCGATACGCGTAAAACGACGCCCGGCTTGCGCGCGCTGGAAAAATACGCCGTGCGCTGCGGAGGCGGCATCAATCATCGTTTCGGTCTCGACGACGCGGTGCTGATCAAAGACAACCATCTCGCGCTGGCCGGATCGATTCGCGATGCGGTCGCAGCGGTGCGTGCGCGCATCGGTCACATGATGAAGTTGGAAGTCGAAGTCGATTCGCTCGCACAGTTGCGCGAAGCACTTGAAACGCCGATCGACGCCGTGCTGCTCGACAACATGCCGCCCGACATGCTACGGCGCGCGGTCGAGATGGTCGCCGGGCGCGTTTTGACCGAAGCCAGCGGCGGCGTCACGCTGCAATCGATCGCCGCGATCGCTCGCACCGGCGTCGACGTCATCAGCACCGGCTGGATAACCCACAGCGCGCCGACACTGGACGTCGGGCTCGATATAACGCTCTAGCGATAGGCCAGCAGCGCCATGGCGACGACCGCGCCGATCGCTGCGACGAGGCCGGCGATCGCATAGCCGGTTACGATCGACATCGGTTTGATGCGGCCTTGCTTGAGCGCGCGATCGGTCGCCGCGTACCGGAACGCGCCGAGTAACGCGATCGCGACCCCCGCGAGCGCCATTGCAGTTCCGAAGCCGGTCGAGACGTTCTCGTGCGCCGGATGGATGCGCACCAGTACGGCAAACTCGCGCGCGAACAACGAAAATTTTGCGATAACGAAGCCGAACGCAACGAACGCCAGCGCCGTTCGCACGTACGCGAGGAACGTTCGCTCGTTGGCGAGGGCGTCGGCCGTGCGCACGGCATTTTGCACTTCCACTCGTTTCGACGCGGGCCAGGCGTAAACCGGGCCCGGCAGGCCGTGAAATCGCCGGGAGGCGAAACCAGCCCCGATGAGCTCTTCGCGTACCGATTCCATCCCCGTCACCAGCCACGACACCGATGCGCCCGCACCACTCATCGAGTTCATGCGCGATGGATGGCTGGAGCGCGCACCCGCTACGGCCGTGCATCCGCAGGTCGAGCGCCTGCAAGAGCGGCGCGCCGCGCTGTCGCGCGCTTTCCCAGCCACTCACGTCATTCTGCCTGCGGGCGGTGAGCGGGTGCGTGCCAACGATACGAACTTCCGCTTCCGGCCGGCGACCGATTTCGCGTATTTTACCGGCGGCGGCGAACCCGGCGACCTGCTGGTGCTCGAGCCCGATGGCAGCCGTCATCGATCGATCCTGTTCGTACGGCCGCACAATCGTGGAACCGCCGATTTCTTCACCGACCGCGCGCACGGCGAACTCTGGGTCGGGCGGCATCGCGGCGTCGATGAAAGCCTCCCGTATTACGGCGTCGACGAATGCCGGCCGCTTGGCGACGCCGTTTCGTATCTGCAGGCTCTGGACCGGTCGAGCGCGCGGGTGCGCGCGATCGGCGGTCTGGACACCACCGTCGATACGGCTTACGCCGCCGACGATGAGCTGGCGACGTATTGCTCCGAGGCCCGTCTGATCAAAGACGACTACGAGATCGCCGAACTCCGCACGGCCTGCGCAATCACCAAACGCGCCTTTGAAGACGCGATCGTCGCGATGCGCGCCACTCCCACCGAACGCGCGATCGAAGGTGCGTTTTGGAATCGCGCGCGGATCGAAGCCAACGACGTCGGCTATTTGACGATAGCGGCCGCTGGAGATCACGCATGCACGTTGCACTGGACGCGAAATAGCGGAGTTCTGCAACGCGGCCAATTGCTTTTGCTGGACGCCGGCGTGGAGTGTGACTCGCTCTACACTGCCGACGTTACGCGCACGTTGCCGATCTCGGGAACGTTTACACCCGAGCAGCGGCAAATCTACCAATTAGTGTGGGAAGCGCAGCGGCAGGCGATGGAAGCGGTCGCGCCGGGCAACGATTTCCTAGAGCCGAACCGGCGCGCGATGGCGGTGTTGGCGCGAGGCTTGATCGATCTCGGCATTCTGCGCGGCTCGGTCGACGAGGTGTTGGATCCACAACGTCAACTGTATCGCCGCTACACATTGCACAACGTCAGCCACATGCTTGGAATGGACGTGCACGATTGCGCCAAAGCGCGTGCCGAAAACTATCGCTACGGCACGCTGCGCGAGGGGATGGCGCTAACCGTCGAGCCGGGATTGTATTTCCAGCCCGACGACGCCACCGTCCCCGAAGGCTTCCGCGGTATCGGCGTGCGCATCGAGGACGACGTGGTCGTTACATCCGGCGGTTTCGAAAATCTATCGTCGGTGCTGCCGTCGCAGCCCGGCGCGGTGGAAGCCTGGATCGCCGGAATCTGGTCGGCGTAAGCCTCCGAGCGACGACTCTAGCTGGGCATCACCGACGTACCCGGCGGCTCGGGCGGCGGGAAGCTCGGATAGGTCGGCGGCGGCGGGGGCGGCGTCGTTCCATAGGCCTGCGCGGCTACCGCGTCTTCGATCGGCCAGCGGCTAAAGGCGAGCATCAGCAAACAGATGAGCGGCCCAATCGAAGGAATCAGGCAGAGTAAACCAAGCGCACCGTTCTGGCCGGTGCGCGCGAAGATACGCCAGAACAGCCAAACGAAGAAGATGGTGAGCGCGATGCCGATGACGGCGATCATGCCGAACATTCCGATGAGTCCGGCGGTCGCGGCTCCCGTCATTGAATCGGTCGAATCATGCATAACCAAACACCTCTCAACACGAAGCAGAGCAACGTACCGGCGACTGCGGGACGGCGCCGCTTGGCTCCTTCAGCGCGAGAGTCTCGCGTGCCGCTGATCGTGGTTCCGACGCCGCTCGGCAATCTGCGCGACATTACGCTGCGTGCGCTCGACACGTTGCGCGACGCCGAACTGATCGTTGCCGAAGATACGCGGGTGGCGCGTAAACTGCTCTCGGCGTTGGATCTGCCGGCTAAACCGTGCTGGAGCTATCGCGAACAAAACGCGCGTTCGGTAACCCAGGGCATCCTGCAGCGAGCGCGCGACGGCGTGGTGGCGCTCACGACCGACGCCGGGATGCCCGGCGTCTCCGACCCCGGCACCGAGCTGATCGCTGCTGCGCGTGGAGCGGGGGTGGACGTCGAGGTGTTGCCCGGCCCCAGCGCCGTCCTCGGGGTTGCGGTATTGAGCGGCTTTCCACTGGATCGGTTCTCCTTCGAAGGTTTTGCGGCTCGAACTGCGCGCGACCGTAGCGTCGGCTTTTTGCGCGCCCTCCGCTCGGGCGTCACGTCGATTTGGTACGAGTCGCCTCGTCGCATCCGTGCGACGCTCGAATCGCTGGATGCCATGGCGCCCGGCACGCGCATGTTTTTGGTGCGCGAATATACCAAGCTGCACGAGCAACAGATTCTCGGAACGCCGTCCGAAGTGGCGGCCGCATTACCGGAGCCGGTACGCGGCGAGATCGCATTTGCGATGGCGCCCGGCTCGGTGCCGGCGATTGACGACGAATCCGGTGCCGGGCGGGCACGGCTCGACGGCGCAATCGATGTGCTGCTGGCGGCCGGCGAGCGTACCAACGACATCGCCAAAGAACTCGCGGCGCGCGGCCTCGGAGCGCGCGCCGAACTGTACGTCCGCGTGGTGGAACGCAAACGCGGCAAGGGAGCCGCGGCAACCGGCGAAAGGCCTGCGCGATGAGCCGCGCCTTTTACGTCACCACGCCGATTTATTATATTAGCGGCAATCCGC
>JBDTKL010000107.1:0-2633 GCA_039935355.1 Candidatus Tumulicola sp. | reverse complement strand
TGGACTGCGTCGCTCTGACCGGCGATCGCCGGTCCGGACGTTGGGGCTACACCGGAACTGCCGGCACAACCGGCCGCCGCCAGCGTTGCCGCGCATGCGAAGATGCCGGCAAGCCGCGAAACATTATGCATTCGCGAGACTCCTCATTGGGTTTGAAAGAGGTGAAGGGACTCTCAGTTTTCTCTAAGGGTCCATACCCCCTGTTAACGTCGTACCTATCGGAAACGTCTCGGCCCTAACGAGCATGCCGCTCGGTTGTATCTTTCGGCTGTAACAGTTGGTCGATCGTGCATTGCTCCGGCGCCTTATCCGAGCGCCACCGAAGAAGCTTTGAGGCATGCCTAAATCTTCTGGCCGTAACGTGATCGAACGTAATCTCGACGACGGTCGCAGGGTCCACCGGCACCCAGGCGGCCGATTGTGGATCCTTGCGCCAACGGCTCGGCCCGCCCGGCGCAGCGCCGCTGAACCCGGAGCCGCCGGCCAACGGTTCGAGCAACACTGCCGCCCGCTGCCGCTGCTCGGCGCCCATACTTCCAACAAATCCGACGTGATCGAGTTCGTCGCCGTCGTACAGCCCGAGCAGGAGCGACGCAATCTTGCCATCGGGCGATCGACGAAAGCCACCGACGACGCAGTCCGCGGTATAGATTCGTTTGATCTTTACCACCGCGTCGCGGGATCCGAACGCGTACGGCGCGTCGACGCGTTTTGCTATGACGCCATCGAGCCGTGCGGTATCGCCCGCGAGCCAGCGACGCGCGATGTCGACGTCCGCGGTTGCCGGCGATGGTGCGAACGTGCCGCCGTCCGCGAACGAACGCGCAAAGCGCTCGAGTTCGATGCGACGGCGTTGTAGCGGCCACTCGTAACAACGTTCGCCGCTCGCATTCACGAGCAAATCGAACGCGGCATAGCGAGCCGGGGTCTCGACCGCTAATCGCGCGACGCGACTGGCCGCCGGATGGATTCGTTGCAACAGCGCGTCGAAATCGAATCCGCCGTCGAGTTCGATGTAGATCTCACCATCGAGTACGAAGCGGCCGGCATCGACGGCCAACGCAGCTGCAACGAGCTCGGGGAAATAGCGCGTTAGGGATTGCCCCGACTTCGATTCCAACTCCACATTACCACCGCTGCGGAACACAAGGCAGCGAAACCCATCCCATTTCGGTTCGTACTGCCATTCGTCTCCGATCGGAATCTTCGCAGCTTGGCGCGATTCCATCGGCTCGACGGGCGGCCGCAAGGGCAGATCGTCAAACGTCGACATCGCGTTTACTCGCTATGGAATTCGCTCTACGCTTTGATCAGCAATCGGACGCCGAATCGCTTTTGCCGATCGTGCCACGTCTTGCCGGCCGTAAAGCCCGCGGCGGCGCCCAAACGCGCGACGTCGTCGTCCGAGAATTTGTATGAAGACTCGGTGTGAAGGAGTTCGCCCGCCGCAAAATTGATTTCGATGCCCGCTTTACGCAAGACCACCGTTGCCGGCGCCTGCGCTTCGAGAAACGAATCGACGCTGCCGCGACTGTGGTCGTAGCGTACGATGTGTTTGAAGTTACGCAGATCGAAGTCTGCATCGAGCTCGCGGTTGATGCGCGCCAACACATTTTTGCTGAATGCGGCGGTGATGCCGGGCGGATCGTCGTAAGCGCGCTCGAGCATATCGACATCTTTTTTGAGATCGACGCCGAGCAGCAGCGCATCCCCCTTACGCAGCGCACCAGCCAGTAACTCGAGCACGCGCATCGCGTCCGGCGGTTCGTAGTTGCCGATATTTGCTCCCATGAACATGGCGAGCGTGCGCCGTTCGAGTTGCAGTTTTGGCGACGCTAACACATCGAAGTAGTCGCCGGCGTACGCGCGGATCGACAGCTTTGGAAACGACTCGACGAGAGCTAACGACGACGTACGTAACGCTTCGGTCGATATGTCGATGGGACTATACCGCAAACGGTCTTGTACGCGCAGCGCTTCGGCGATCAGTACTCGCGTTTTTGCGGCGCTGCCGCTGCCGGCTTCCAAAAAGTCGATAGGCTCGCCCAGCATCCGGACGATTTCCCATCCCCAGTCGCGCAGAATCTCGGTCTCCGCCGCCGTCAGATAATATTCGGGCATACGCGTGATCGCGTCGAACAACGCCGATCCGACATCGTCGTACAAATACTTGGATGACAGACGCTTGGGTGAGGACGTCAGTCCCTCCGTTACGTCGCGGGCGAACGATCGGGTAGCGTGTGAACGCGGCACCTCGATCAGTTCGAAACGGTCCGAGACCGCGGGGTCGGCGCTTGGCATAGGCCCTCCGTGCGGCGGATTATACCACGGCGACCGCGCGGACAACCTGCAGGCCCCTGTTCGACCGTTAAATTTTGCGCAGGCGCGATTGCCGGTACCCGTAAAACGCGTAGATCACGATGCCGATCGACAACCATGCGGCGTAGCGAATCCACGTGGCCGCTTGCAGGCCCGTAATCAGATAGAAGCATGCGACGGCCCCGGCGATCGCGATGACCGGCAACAACGGTGCACGAAACGGGCGTATGGCCGATGCATCGGTCATTCTTAATAGTAGTACGCCGCCGCAGACGATGGCGAACGCTGCCAGCGTTCCGATGTTGACGAGCGTG
>JBDTKL010000106.1:0-2928 GCA_039935355.1 Candidatus Tumulicola sp. | reverse complement strand
ACACGAGCCGAGTTGATTCAAAACTCGGTCCTAGCGGGTTTGAACGAGGCTGCAGCTGGTGGGGTCCTTCACGAGGGAAGGCTGCTTTATATTGAGACGCCGCGCCAGATATACGAGGCCGGCCATCCAATTAACGATGTGTACTTTCCGATCGATGCCGTACTCTCGGTCGTTACGCAGATGCGCAATGGCGGCTCCATCGAGGTTGGTACCGTTGGCCGGGAAGGGTTCTCCGCCATCCCGCTGCTGCTCGGCGCGACCACCTCGGCAAACGAAAGCTATTGTCAGGTGCGGGGGCGCGTCGTCGTAATCAGCACCGATCACTTTCATCGGCTTCTGCATAATGCCGACGAGTCGTTTCGACGCGTACTCGACAGGTTTCTCCAAGCGTATGTAAACATGCTGGGACAGCTCGCTGCCTGCAACGGTATGCATAGCATTCTTGAACGTTGTGCGCGCTGGATGCTGCTGACCCACGATCGCGTAGACTCCGACACTATAGCGCTCACCCACGAGTACCTAGCGATGATGCTAGGGTCGCGGCGCTCGAGCGTGACGACTGCTGCAGCAACGCTGCAAGGCACCGGGCTCATCCAGTACGCTCACGGAGAAATCCACATTCTGAACAGAGCGGGACTGGAGCAGGCGTCCTGTGAGTGTTACGAGGTCGCGCGAGCGCAGTTCGGTCCCTTGTTAGGTACGCGTAACGCACAAGCTGCCTCCTAATGCGAAGCATCCCTGGCGATCGGGCCAAGGATGCTTCGTGGACGTCGGAGCTATGCGGATTTTTCTCGTACAGCTTGCATAGCTCGTTCACTCCACCGCTAGTGTTTGGGTCCCATTGGAGGCACGGGAACCGAGATCGTGTTGTCGAGCAACGTTATGGCTCCGCTTTGAGCCAACAAACGCCCGTCAACCGTTGACCCGGTCCCGACGGAAATCGATGTCGCCGCCATAATCGTTCCAACGAACGTCGAATCGGTGTTAAGCGTGGCCGAGCTTCCAACTTGCCAGAAGACATTACATGCCATGGCTTGATTCGTTAAAACAACGGCGCTGTTCACGGCGGTCGTCAACGTAGAGGGAATCTGAAAGATGAAGACAGCCCCCGGCTTGTTTTGCCCGTTCAGCGTAACCGTGCTGGATATGCCCAGCGTTGTCGGAGCGTTGTACAGCCCTGGGGTTAGCGTCATGCCCCCGATGTCGGCGGGTACCGCAGTCGGGTTCTTTCGAGCGACTGCGTTATTGTAGGCAATACCCAGGTCGGCTTCAGCTTTCGCTGCAACGGGATCGCCGGCGTGAATGTTGCCATTGACGATGCCCGGCGGAAAGCCGGTGTAGGCGGTTCCGGGAGAAACGCCGAGATCGCCGTTGATAACGGTGAGACCCGCACTCGTAACTGTCGCTCCACCAAGTACTCCGTACGTGCTGGCCGACGCGAGGCGAACAGGTGCGATACCAATTACCGAGGGGTTCGCGCATCTCGTGAATGCCGGCTTTACTAGCCGTTGAGCGCTTACCGTTTGAAGCGCGGGGGAGACACTGCCGGTGCCGGTGCTACCGGCTCCACTACATCCGGCGAGCAGCGCGAAGGCGATGCCGGCGCACAATAGATAACTAAGCGAATTTGTAAAACGCATTTTTTGTTGTAGCCTTTAAAGGGTTTTGAAGAGCCCGTCTAAGGGCAACCCAGGTTCTCAGGATAGGCTCTTTGGACCATCTTGTCTGCACGGTTCCGTACATCATCATAACAAGCACGTGCCGCCCTTTTTCTGGAAGATGCTTTTTTGCCAATGCGACCCGCTTTACGATCTGGAAGTCATGTTCGCGTTGCAACTCGGCGTTTTCGGCAGCGTCAAAATCAAAAGCCGCTGCCGCTAGGCGCGGAGATGGGGCGGCGCGACCCAATCGGACAAGGTACTACAAACTCTTTCTCCCAAGGTCGTGTCTATGACCGTAAATTCGTTGAAGAGCGCACTCTTTGGCGCTTTAATGGGATATGCCGTAGCAGCGTTCGGTGCGATCGTCGGCCTCGCGGGACGCATGGCCTTTAACACGCAGCGCCCTCCGCCGGCGTATCACTGTTACGTTTGGGAGTCACGCGTTGCGACGGCCCTGATCGTGTATCTACTGGCCGCGCCCTTAGCGGTAGCATTTATTCAAGGAAGAGCTCGCGGCGCGACGATCGTCATCGTCGGACTCCTCGCGCTCGTTTTGGCCACGTTCGTAATGAGTTACACGAGAGTGCTTCCGTGCTCTCCCCTGTGACGTGGTTTGCGCGATTGGGCGCACTCGTCACCGCCGGCGCGGCCGACGTCTTAGATGGGAAACACCGGATCGACTAAGAATGTGACGTTGCAGTAAGCGTTGAACGCCCAACAAAATTTTGTCCTGTCTTGGAGGTACCGGAATGACCCGTTTGCGTACGTTAGTTGGTATCATTCTGTCCGCGACGATTCTCACTGCGTGCGGCGGTTCCGGTGGGGCGTTGAACCCAGCCACGAACACCGCGGCGGCACAAACCGCGTCGCATCGCGCGTCTTCTTCGGGTTATCAGCAGCTTTACGCGTTTAAAGGAACTCCCGACGGCGCCAGTCCGTTGGCCGGACTGATCGCCGTCAAGGGCAAGCTCTATGGCACCACGCTCAACGGATCGAAGAATTATTGCTCCGCAAGCTGTAACAATGGCTGCTATCTCGGATGCGGCACCGTGTATTCCGTCAACGAGAGTGGAAAAGAAGACGTCGTCTATAACTTTCGCGGTAATCTCAACAGCGCGGAGGACGGCTCCTGGCCGTTCGGGCCGGTAACGAACGTCAAAGGCGTCATGTACGGCGTCACGTCGAGCAACGGCGCGAACTCAGCCGGAATGATCTTTAGTGTCACACGGAGTGGCAAAGAAGCGAACATCTATAGTTTTAAGGGCGG
>JBDTKL010000105.1:0-3589 GCA_039935355.1 Candidatus Tumulicola sp. | reverse complement strand
AAACCTCGCGTGCGGCGTTATAAAGGCGAAATGGTTCTAATCGACGTGGGACGTCCGACGGCGTTCATCGTTACCCACGCGGCGGCCATGATCATTGCGTTTAGCGCGAACTCCGACCAGCTGTTATGAGATTGTGGGTGCGCGATGAGTGCCGGAACCCAAACGAGCAACCCGAATACGGCAATCATAACGCCCGTGAGAGCGAGCGCGAGCCGTGCCCGAATGTTGAGAAGAATGGCAATCGCGGCTAGAGCGAACGCAACCGTCGTTAGTCCGGCCCAGAACACTTGATTCGGTGGAATCCATTTGGGGACGAATCCGGCGGTGACGCCGAAATACACCGCCTGCATGAGCGTGAACGACACGACGCTCAGACCGTAACCGATCCGGGCGATCCCATTTAGCGTCGCCGCCCTGGATGTGTTGAGTTCGTTCGCGGCGTACAACGCGATCGCTCCGCTCAAAATCGAAAACTGTTCGAAGAACGTCCCGTATTGTGCGTAAATTTTGGGAGCGGCGAACATGCCCGGAATACACGCGATCGAAAAAATCGCGAACAGGGCGACGGTGATTCCGGCCCCGATGCGCACGGCACGTGTGGCGATCAGCAGAATGCCGCCCACGATCAGCGCGACCATTAACACGTCGCCGATGGCATCGCCCATCGGCAAGCGCAAGATGCGGTGCAGGCTCTGCCACGTATCGACATCGTGCCATATCCCCAAGATGACCCCGAAGAGGATGACGGAAGCGCCGAAAACGATCCGGCCGTAGGAAGTGGCCTTCATGTTAAGGCAACGCCCGCACGCCCGGTCTCGTGACGCTCGGCTTATTTACTAACCCGGGGGGAAGATCGTGATCGTACTCGACTGAAAGTTATCGACGTAGAGATTTCCGGACTTGTCGAAGAGAAACGCGATCGGCTGTTTGACGTCGGGACAGAAACTCGCGATCGGACGTCCCGAATGCGGCGCGTATTTATCGACCGCCCCGCCGGTGAGGTCGGCATTGCCGACGTAGAGGTCGCCGGCTGCATCGACCGCCAGCGCGTTCGGTTTGCTAACGCCGCGGAAGAGTTCGCGGGTGGGCGTATCGCCGCCGGGCGGATACATCGAAACGCTGTCGTCGCGGAAGTTTGCAACGTACAGATTTTGATGGGCGTCGAGCGCGAGCGCTTGCGGATCCTTGATCTCTTTCGAGATGAACCGCTCGGGCGCGCTACCTCCGGGGGCGATCACCGCTATTTTGTTAATGCGCGGGTTGGCGACGTACAAATTGCCCTCGGAATCGAAGGTCGTGGCGAATGGGTCGTTGAGTCCCGAGATCGTCCGCTCCGGCTTGTCCTGGCCCGGTGCGAAGACCGAGATGGTGCTGCTAAGATTGTTTACGACGTACAGATTACCGGAAGAATCGAACGCCAGCGCTTCCGGAGAGTCGGTTCCATCGATGATCTCGCGCTTGAGCTTGAATTTGCCCGGGCCGTAAACGGTAACCGACCCGGTGGCGCGATTCGCGACGAATAGGTCGCCCTTCGAATCGAATGCTAGCGCGGTTGGATGGCTCACGCCGCTCTCGATCGTTTGCGACGGAGCGTCTTTTCCAGCCGGGTAGACGGTCACGTTGTTCGCACTCGCGTTCGCGACGACGAGATCGCCATCGGTGTCGAACACGATCGAACGCGGTTTGGCGACGCCGTCGCGGATGACTTGCGTGGGCGCGGTGCAAGCGGCGGCGGGTTTGGCCGCAACGGCAGGCAATGCGTTGGGCGCCGTGCTCGATGATTGGCCGCCGTTAGAACAGCCGGTCAGGACCAGCGACGCGCACGCCAAGCGTCCGATGAATCCAAAACGTAGGTGTCGCAACGTGGTTCCACTTTGATAGTCTCGCCACAAGAACTCGGCGACGGTGCCTTCGTTTTGTAAAACGTGGGTGCCGTTCAAAAGTTCTCGCCAGCAAACAGCTGCGCGAGGCTGAGGCCGCGACGTATTCTGCCCAGGAAGGGACTCGAACCCCCACGATGTTGCCACCACTGATACCTGAAACCAGCGCGTCTACCAATTCCGCCACCTGGGCGCGGAACCGCACGGCTTCGCGCCGGGGAGCATCCGCCCTGCCCGGTGCAGAAGGCCGCGCGCTATGACTCCCCACCAAGCCATCATGGCCGAAATCGTCTTTCCTGACCAGACGAATCATTACGGCACGCTTTTCGGCGGCGAGGCGCTCCAGATGATGGATAAAGCCGCGTTCATCGCAGCTAGCCGTTTTAGCCGCACCGCAGTCGTCACCGCCTCGCTCGACAAAACTGACTTCCGGCATCCCGTGCGGCAGGGCGATCTCGCCGAGGTGGTCGCGAGCGTCGTATCGCGTGGAAGCAGCTCGATGGTCGTGAAGGCCGAATTGTTCTCCGAGAACCTGCTGACTGGTGAACGCCGTTTGTGCACGGTTAGTCATTTTGTGATGGTCGCCGTCGACGATGGCGGCAAACCGACCACATTCGAAGGCGCACACCCGTTGCCGGTATCTTGAAGCGAACCGAGACGGAGGTCGCAACCGGGCCGCCGGGCGCGAGGTCTTGAGGGACCGGTATGCCGCTTTCCCTTGTTGAGACCGCCGGGCCGGCGACGCTCGACCCCTATTCGCAGGCCGTTACAGCCGCTGCCGAGCGCGTCAGCCCCGCCGTCGTTTCGATTGAAGTTCGCAGCGAACGCGGCGGCGGCAACGGTTCCGGCTTTATTTTCACGCCCGACGGCTTCGTTCTCACCAACAGTCATGTGGTGCATGGCGCGGAGTCGATCGCGGTGGCGCTGCTCGACGGTCGCGAGTTGCCCGCCCGGCTCATCGGCGACGATCCGCATACGGACTTGGCGGTGCTTCGCCTCGATGCGCCGGATTTGCAGCACGCGACGCTGGGCGATTCGAGCGACTTACGCCCCGGCCAACTCGTCGTCGCGGTCGGCAATCCGTTTGGACTGGCATACACGGTCACTGCCGGCGTGGTGAGCGCGCTCGGACGAACGTTGCGCTCGCAATCCGGACGCCTGATGGATAATATCGTACAAACCGACGCGGCTCTCAACCCCGGTAACTCGGGCGGACCGTTAGTGACTGCCGATGGCGACGTGATCGGAGTTAACACGGCCGTACTTCCGGGGCAAGGCTTGTGTTTCGCCATCGCGATCAACACGGCGAAATACGTCGCCGGGTTGCTGATGCGCGATGGCAAGGTTCGGCGCGGTTATCTCGGATTCGCCGGCCAAGATGTCGTGCTCTCCGATACGGCCGTTCGGCGCTTCGGTCTGGATAGAGGTTCGGCTATCATCGTGCATTCCGTCGAATCCGGAAGCCCGGCCGACATCGCGCGGCTGCAGCCCGGCGACGTGCTGCTTGCATTTGAAGGCCGCCGGCTGAACGGGCTCGACGCGCTGCACAAGATTCTTACGAGCGTCGATCTCAGCCGTCCGTATAAGTTGGACGTTCTGCGCAAAGGCGAACGCTTGTCGCCGATCGTGTTACCGGTCGAATCGCGCGATGATACGTAAGCTACTTCCGATCCTCGGGATCACGTTCATCGACATCGTCGGGTTCAGCA
>JBDTKL010000104.1:0-2522 GCA_039935355.1 Candidatus Tumulicola sp. | reverse complement strand
ATCGCCAGACGTATCGTTCCGGCGACTCGATTCGAGTCGACGCGCACCTTGCGGGCGGACAAGGGCAAGCGCTACTGACGCTCGAGAGCGCACTCGGCGTCGATGCGGACGTCGTCGATGCGAACGGCGGCGGTGCCGGGGCGAGTTTTCGTGCGTCGAGCGCGCCGGGAGAGTTGCTCGTCGGATCGAGTTTCGTTCGTGACGGAGCAATCGAATGGTCGACGCTGCCGTTAGAGATCTATGCACCCGGGCGCCCGGCCGCAGTGACGCCGTCGCTGGATGCCGCCAGCTTTGCGCCGGCCCAGATCGCTGCGGTGACGATTCCTGACGTGCCCTCGATCGCGACGCTGGCGATACGTATCAGCAAAGAACAACCATCGGGTAGCGCGCTGTTCGACTCTGCGCCGGACTTGCTGGCGGTCGACGTCGCTGCGACGCAAACCAGCGCTCCGTCGACCGAAAGCTGGCACCCGTGGGTCGACTCGACCGGTAATCACGCGCAAGTCTTGGGCTTCGTTCGGCGCACCCAGCCGCCCGCGCAACCATCGTTAGCGCAATCCGATACACAACCGGTGTATTGGAAAATCGTCCCGGCGACTCGAGGCGGCGTAACGATTCCGGTTCCGTCGCAAACCGGACGTTACACGCTGTCGGTGTTGCGAATCGCAAACGATGGCAGCGTCGGCGCCGGGTCTGCGATCTTGGTGGTGCACTCGTGAGCTTGATGTTGCTCGATACCTACGGCTTAGTGTATCGCGCATTTTTTGCACTGCCGGGTCTGACGACCAGCAAGGGCGTGCCGATCAATGCAGCTTACGGTTTTACGATGATGCTCAACAAGATCATCGCCGACGAAAAACCGGTACACGTGATCGCGGCGTTCGATAAAGGCATGCCGGCGCATCGCATCGCGCTCTATAAAGAATACAAAGCGCAACGCGAAAGGATGCCCGACGAGTTGCGCAGCCAGTTCGCGCTCGTGCGCCGCATCCTCGACGTGTTCGGTATCCCGATCGTCGAACTCGACGGGCAAGAAGCCGATGACGTGATCGCAACCTTGGCTCGCCAAGCCGAAGAAGCCGGCGAGCAAACCGTCATCGTCACCGGAGATCTGGATTTGTTACAGGTCGTGGACGAACGCACGACTGCGCTCGTGACGCGCCGCGGAATCACCGATCTGGGCCGATACGACCCTGAGGCGGTGCGCGCACGTTTCGGACTCGACCCGTCGCAGTTGACGGATTATCGCGGGCTGAAGGGCGATCCGTCGGATAATCTGCCGGGTATCCCGGGCGTCGGCGAAAAGACCGCGACGAAGTTATTGCAGGCGGCCGGTTCGTTGGACGCGCTCGTTGCAAATCCGGCGCTGGCCGGAACGCCGAAGTTGCAGAAGCTGATCGAGCAATATGGCGATCAGGCCCGTTTGTGCCGCACGGTTTCGATCGTGGTTCGGGATTTGCCGGTCACCGTCGATTGGGAAGCCAGTCGATACCGCGCACCCGAGCAGGCCGAACTCTTCGAGCTGTACAGCGATCTCGAATTTAAATCGTTAGTCGCGAAGCTACAGGCACCGCCCGAACTGCTGTTGCTCGACGCGCGAACGGGATTGAATGGTTCGTACAGCTCGTATGCCGCAGCCGTCGATCCGCCGGAGTTCGAACGGCTCGCCGGCGAACTGCGAGAATTGGCAAGTGCCGCGCGCATCGCGCTTACGGTATTGGGCGACGACCTAGGCGCGAGCGCGGCTCCCGAAACCGGACTCGACTTTCCGCTCGCAGCCCTGGCGCACGACGGAGTGCGCGACGCGCTACAGACGCTGTTGCGGTCGGACGCGTCGCTCGTTGCGTACGATGCAAAACGCCTCATGCGCGCGCTGTTGGATCGGGGCATCGACGTGCCGGCGTTTTCCGACGATGCGATGCTCGCGGCGCATTTGTTGGATCCGAGCCGTGGCTTCGCCGACCCGCAAGACGCTGCCGCGGCGATATTGGGCGCCTCGACCGAATCGCATGCCGCCGCCGTCGCCGATGCGACGCTACGCATGATCGAACCCGAACGAGCGTCGTTGCAAGAGCGCGAGCAGCTCGATCTCTACCGCAATGTCGAACTTCCGCTCGCGCCCGTACTGGCGAAAATGGAAGCCGCCGGCGTCGCCATCGATCTGGGCGAACTGGCTATCGTCGGCCGCGAGGTCGAATCCGCTGCTAGCCGGCTGCAGCGACACATCTTCGACTTTGCCGGCGAAGAGTTCAACATCGGCTCGCCGTTGCAACTCGGTAAGATTCTCTTCGACAAACTCCAGATTCCGAACGGGAAAAAGAGCAAGACCGGATGGGCGACCGGCGTCGAAGTTCTCCAAGGACTGTCGCGCGAGTATCCGATTTGTGCGCTGGTTCTCGAGTGGCGCGAAGTCACCAAACTCAAGAACACGTACGTCGACGTCATTGGGTCGTCGGTCGATCCCGCCGACGGACGGCTGCACACGGTGTTCAATCAAACGGCGACTGCAACCGGCCGGCTGT
>JBDTKL010000103.1:0-5558 GCA_039935355.1 Candidatus Tumulicola sp. | reverse complement strand
TGAGGTGGCGGCCGATCCGCGGTTTGCCTCGCTGCGCCGCGACGTCGCCGGCCCGCCGGATAAACGGGCCTAATTGGCGCATCTGTGGGACGCGCTTCGCCTGCGTCCCGAGATCGCTCGCACGTTGGCCGCGCACGACCGCGCCGTCGATCGAGGCAGCGTCGATCCACGGACGAAGGCACTCTGCGCGGTCATGGTTGCGTGGCTCAACGCGTGCGAACGCTGCGTCGAAAACAATCTCGATGCGGCGCGCGAGCTGGGCGTAACCCAGGCGGCGTTGGACGCTCTCGAACGCTACACCGAAAGCGACGAGTTTTCTCCGGATCAACGCGTGGCGCTCGAAGCCGCGGTCGCGATCACACGCGAACCTCGCGGCATCTCGCCGGTGTTGTGCGAACGCTTACGAGTTCATTTTGACGAGGGTCAAATCGTCGAACTCGTGGCGGCCATCGGTTTACATAACTATCTGTCGCGCGCCAGCAACGCGTTTCGTACGGCGATCCCTTAGTTCGACCCGGTGGCGCGAGCAACGACGCGCTCGACTTTCACGAGACGCGTCTTCGTCCATCGATCGTGCAAAAACGTGTGCCGCCAGAAGAAACTCAAGAACCCGATAAGCGGCCACAAGAAGAACACGATCGTGTAGCGGAAGATCGTCTGTGCCAGTTTGGGCTTGCGAAAATCGACCGTGACCACGCGGAGCCCCGCGATCATCATTCCGAACGTCTGGCCCGCGAGCGTCACGAGCAGCGCCATGTACACGGCAAACCAAAATAGCTTACCCGACCGATTGTTGGGATCCAACGCACGCGGCGAAATCAGAAACGGCCCAAGCTTGAACTCGACATTGTTCGAGGGTACGAAACTGATCGGCCCGATATTCACGGTTTGCGGCTCCGGCGTTGCGGTCGGCGACGGCTTCACCTTGTCTACACTTTCTTTATCCGCAGTTTCCTTATTTGCAGTTTTGTGACGTGCGGTCGCCGCAGGTTTCGAATCGTCGTCGTTGATGTTGACCGTCATCGGCGCGCCGTTGACTCCACCGAACGAGTTGATGATCGATAGCACGAGCGCGATGTCGATGCCGAAGGCGGCGAAACGCCGCCACCAGCCGGCGCAATCTTTTTTGGCTACCGTCGTGATGCCCGGCGCAGCAAGTTTCGGCGGCTCTTCGTCCCGCTCGCGCACGAACCAGGCGCGTGCCAGTTCGTACATCGGCGTCGAGATGAACTCGCGCAACGAGGCGATACGCGTCGTCGCATACGGTTCGGCTCCCAGCCACACGCCCCAACGCGAAACCGAATCGGCTTGCAGCTCCGCATATTGCTCGGCAAACGCGTGATAGTCGACCTTGCGTCCGAACTCGTGGAATTCGGCCACGCCGACGGCGCGGATCGCGGCGTTCAGGTCGCCGCAACAGAGCAATCCAAACTTGTCGCAGGTCGCGGCGCAACGACGCAGCCAGGCGCCGAAAATCAGCGCGATGATCGGGTTCTCTTTGCCGTTCACACTGAGCAGCGAGAGAAAACGCGTGTGTCCGGCGGCGATGTGTCCGAGCTCCCGACCGATCATGAAGGCTAGCTCGTCGTCGTCGAATACCTCGATCCAGTGGCTGGAGAGCACCAGCGAATACGGCTCTCCGAATCCGAGCGCCGCGACCGGCACGTAGTTGTCCTCGCGGACGAACACCAGCGGCATCGGAATATCCAACGCGGCGCAGGCCGACTTCACGATCGAAAAAACGCGCGGATATTGCAGCTCGTGAACGCGCACGCTCGTTCCGAGTAATCGGCCGCGTGCCAGCGTCACGTAGACCATCGCAATGACGATGAACAACGCGACCTGCGAGGCGCCGATCGACTCGTGTAAGATGTAGCCGATGAAGAGCGCCGCCGGAAGCGCCAACAGGGCCGTCGCCCAAAAGGCGATGCGCTCGCGGGGGTCGCGCAGCGAGTGCGGGCCGGCAAAGACCGTAGCGTCCACCGCGCCTTCTCGGCGTCGACGGTCCGCCTTTCCTACAAAAAAATATTTTGCTCGGACTCTTGACACCCCCACTGCATTGTACTAGTGTAATAGTACAACAGTAAGCTAATACGGAGCCAAGACATGACCAAGAACCTGACCAACGCCCAAGACTCGAACCCGCTCAACGACCAGCGCACCACCGTGCGATTCCCCAACCAGACGGGCAGCTCGTTATTCCAGGGCTGGGGCCCGAAAGCCTAAACAGGCCGTCATGCCGGCCGTCCTTACGGTCGACCCCGGAAGCGGGGTGCCGATCTATCTACAAATCATCGAGCAAGTCAAGCGCTCCGTCGCGTTGGGCGTGCTGCAGTCCGGCGAGCAACTGCCAACCGTCAAGCAGCTGGCCCTCGACCTGACGATCAACCCAAATACGGTGGCCCGTGCGTATCGAGATCTCGAGCGCGACCAGGTCATCGAAACGGCTCCCGGCCGAGGCTCGTTCGTGCGCCAAAACGGCGTCGAGGCGAACGTCCGGGCAGCTGCCACCGACGTAGCCCGCGGGGCCGTGGACGGTGCGCTGCGAGAAGCCAAATCGCTCGGCCTTACGCGCGCCGACGTTCGCGCCACGGTCGACCTCGCACTCGACCGTTGGTTTCCGGAGGAACGATGAACGCCATTGAAATTTCGCACCTGAGCAAGCGCTACGGTTCTTCCGTGGCCGTCGACGATCTGTCATTACAGATTCCGTCCGGTACGGTGTTCGGATTGCTCGGGCCCAACGGCTCGGGTAAAACGACGACCTTCAAGTGCATGCTCGGATTGATGCGTTCGAACGCGGGCAGCGTCGAATATGCGGGTCAGCCGCTCGCGCCGGCCTCGTTCGAAGATATCGCCTACGTTCCCGAACGCAGCGTCCTCTACGATTGGATGACCGTCGCGCAACATGTCGAGATGAACCGTCGCGCATTTGCGCGATTCGACCCGAGCCTTGCAGAGCAGCTGCTGACGCGCTTTAGTATCGATCCGCGAAAACGCGTCCGCGCCCTGTCGAAAGGCATGCGCACTGCGGTCATGGTATCGCTGGCATTCGCTCGTAACGCCAAGGTGCTGATCCTCGACGAACCGACCAGCGGTCTCGATCCGGTGAACCAGCGCCACGTCTTAGGCTTGATCGTCAACGAGGCGGCGCGCGGTAATACGGTGTTATTTTCATCCCACCAAATCGGGCAGGTCGAACGCGCGGCCGACCGCATCGCGGTGCTCGAACGCGGACGGTCGATCCTCACCGGCCAGGTGGACGATTTGAAAGCCGATCGCAAAATCGTTGAAGGCGTGTTTCTCGACGGAACAACCGACATAACCGCCGTCAGCACCGACCCGCGCGTTGCGCGCGTCGATCGCACGGAACGGATCGTACGCTTGCTGGTTACGAGCGGTGCGGACGACATGGCACAACGCATGACGGCCGCAGGCGCGACCGGCGTTCGCGTGCTCGATCTCAATCTTGAAGACATTTTCTTTTACGCTGTATCGCCGGCCGACGCAACGTCGGATTCGGCGTCGAGGAGCATCGCATCGTGACCTATGTAGAGTGGCTGCGCGTCGGCGCCGCGCTGAAACGCACGGCGATCACGCTCGGTATTTTGGTTGCTATCGCCATCGCCGCCCGCATATGGGTGGCCTACTACGGCCCGGTCGACGCTTTGTCGTACGTAAGTTCCGTGCGGCACGACCCTTCGTCGCACGTGGCCGTTTCGACGTTGCCCGATGGTTCGCAACGAACCGTCATCGACAATCCGGCAAAACAAGTACACCTCGAGGTGACCGATCGCGGTCACGGCGACGAGATCGTGCGTATCGTTCGGTCGAGCGGAGCCCAGACGCCGCTCGTTTTTGGGGACGCCGACATGCACCGCTCGACGCACGGCGGCCAGACCGACGTAACGATCGAGACGAATAGAGAGGTTCTCAACAACTCTACTCTGGAGTTCGGAATCGCCGGCTTCATCGCACTGATCGTCGGCATGATCCTGGCAGGAAGTTTCGCTCGCGAAAATGATGGCCATTTGGAGATCGCGCTGACCAAGCCCGTGTCGCGCACCGAGCTATCGATCCGCATCATGCTCGTCGATATCGCCGGTATCGTGGCCGCCTGGGTATTGGGCGTGTTGGCAACATACATCGTCCACGCGCTCTTCTTGGGGTTTCACTTCGGTGTGACCGTACGCGATTGCCAGTTGGCCGTCGCGGTCATACTCGGCGCGATCGCCTGGTATGCATTACTGTGCTGCGCGACGGCATCGCTCAAGCGCAACTACGGTATTATTTTAGGCACGGCGTGGATCGCGGGACAGTTGATTCCGGTTCTGGCACACATCCCTCGCAATGCGCCGCCGCTGCTCGGCTTCTTGCGGGTCGTTGCGACGCCGCTATCGTGGATCGATCCATTCACCTACGCTCGGATCTCGGTGGCGATGCCGTCGGAAACGGAAATATTGCGCACGTATCCTTACGCGGTCGAGATTCCGGTGCTCGTTGCTCTGACAATCGCATACGCGCTCTGCGCCATAGTGCAATGGCGCCGAGTGGAGGCATAATCGTGGAAATCTTCGGAACCAAATTCACCGTCGCGATGGGCGGGTGGCGCCTGCGCTTCGTGCTGGCGCTCGAAGACACCGATGCGTTACCGGCATCGCATCACGCGGCGCTAGAGCACGAACCCATTATGAATAGCGGGGCGTGAAAACGTAAAACCTTTCTTGCCGACCTGATAGATATAGATGTTCGGTATCAACGGGTCGCCGTTAACGGTAAACCCGTATTGGCCCACCAGCGTCGTGAACGAAGGGTTGCGTTGCATCGTGGTCAGCAACGAAAACCGCGTTCCGGCGCCGGTGCGTCCGGCCGCAGAAATGATCACCTGCGCGGCGGCGTAACCGTATGCAGAGAGCGCGGTAATCGCGCCGACTTCGTTTTCGAAGTCGGTCAGCAGCCCGATGGCACTCGGCACACGATCGAGCGGGGGAAGATTTGAAGCGACGAACGCGCCATCGAATGTCGTCGCGTAATTCGCGATGGTACCCGAGTTATAGAAACCGTCGGAGGCGCCGAACTCGCCGGTGAACTGTGCCAGGCGTACGGCCTCGGCTAACGAGCCGAGTTCGACGGTCTTTCCCGCGAAAAACACGTACTGCGGACTGCGATCCAGCACGCTGCGCGCCGCAGCTGCCGGATCGAAACCGCTTTGCGGAAACAACAGAACATCGGCGCCGACGCGATTGCTTCTAGCGCCTTGAACGAATCCGCGGGCCACGTCAGAACCGTAGTCGCCGTCGAGGGCGACGGCCAGCGCCGTGATCCCGCGCTTCCTTTCGAGCACCGTGGATCCAAAAAGCTGGCCGGCATTGGTGTCGTTGGCCGGCAGACGGTAGATGTTGTGATAACCGCGAGCGGTGATCGCGTTGGCGGTGACCGTCGGCACGACCACCGCAAAGTTGACGTTCGCATAGCGCGGGAGTGCCGCCAGCGTCATTTGCTTGGTGAGATTGCCGACGAGGCCGATCACCGTCGAATCGGCGGCCGCGACGCTCGCG
>JBDTKL010000102.1:0-5318 GCA_039935355.1 Candidatus Tumulicola sp. | reverse complement strand
CAAAACCACGCTCCACCAACAGGCCGGCCGCGACGGCCGAATCGACTCCGCCGCTCATAGCAGCGATCACGCGTTCCTTCATCATAGACTCTGGACAGGATAACACTAGGTCGAATCTAAGAAAAGCCGCGCATGGCATCGCTGGGCGAGCGCCTTCGCGAAGCGCGCGAAGCTCGCGGTCTTAGCCCGTCGGAAGTATCCGAGAAAATCCGCATCCGCACCGTCTATCTCATCGCAATCGAAGAGGAAAATTGGCGGGCGGTCGGTGCGCCGGTCTACATCCGAGGCTTCTTACGAACCTACGCCCGCTTCCTCGGCTTAGATCCCGAGGAGGTGGTGGCCCAATTTGGCGAGCTGGAGCCCGGCAACGCCGCCTCAGAACCGCAATACGTCGTGGGTCCGCCGGCCCGGCGAAATCATGCCCTCACGTGGATCGCCGCCTGCGTCGCCGTGCTGCTCGTGGCATTCGTCGCCTACAACGCGCTGACGATGCACCGCCAGGGCCAGGAGCCGGCCGTCGCAACGGCCGCATCGCCGAGCCCCGAGGCACCGCCAACCGGCGGTACCACGGCCACCTTCGCCCCGGCGAAGGCCACCGTAGCCGGGCATCCCGCCACGCCGACCCCGGGTCCAGGCGGAAGACGATCGATCGCCCTCGTGCTGTCGGCACCGTCATGGCTTCGGGTCACGGTCGATGGTAGTGTGAGGATGGAGGGTACGTTTCCGGCAGGCACGTCCAAGACGTTCCAAGGCCGGGCCGCATCGATTCGAGTCGGGAATGCCGGTGGGGTCGACGTCTGGGTCGACGGCAAGAACGTCGGCGCGCTGGGTAAGACCGGCGACGTCGTCGACCGCGCGTTCGGCTTATAAGCACCCCTACAAAAGGAAAGCGGGATTAGAAGTTGCCTACAGACCCGTCGTTCGACATCGTTTCTCGAATCGACCAGCAAGAACTGGATAACGCGCTCAATCAGACGCGCAAAGAGATCGAGAACCGTTTTGATTTTAAGCATAGCAAGACGAGCATCGAAGCGAACGAAAAGGCGATCACCCTTATTAGCGATGACGAGCTGAAGATGCGCAACGTGGTCGACATCCTTCAGGGCAAAGCCATCAAGCGCGGCCTCGATATCAAGGCGTTCGATTTCGGTACGGTCGAGCCGGCCGCCGGTGGCACGGTGCGCCAAGTGCTGACGCTGCGCTCCGGAATACCGAAAGACAAAAGCAAACCGCTGATGGAAAAAATCAAAGCGCTCAAGCTCAAGGTCTCCGCACAGTATCAAGACGAGCAGATCCGCGTGACCGGCAAAAACCGCGACGATTTGCAAACGGTGATTGCGGCGATGAAAGAGCTCGACTACGAACTCCCGTTGCAGTTCGTTAACTACCGGTAACCCAGGAGAATTTTTTAGTGCGTTCGGTAGCGTTCGTGAGTTTGGGCTGCGCCAAAAATCTGGTCGACACCGAAGTCATGATGGCAAAACTCGGTGCGGCCGGCTGGCGTCTTGAGAGCGAGGCAAAAGACGCCGATGCGGTGGTCATCAACACGTGCGCCTTCATCGATCCAGCGAAGGCCGAGTCGACGGAGACGATCATGGAGCACGCTGCCGCCAAACGCGACGGCCAGCAATTGGTCGTGGCCGGATGTTTGGCGCAACGCTACGGTGCGCAACTGCAAGCACTCGTTCCCGAAATTGACGCGGTCGTCGGAACGGGATCGTACGCCGGCATCGTCGAGCTCATCGAAGACGCGTTCGGCGGACAGCGTCCGTTGCGTCTGGAGTTCGAGCCGGAGCCCGAACACGATTTTCTTCCGCGTCTCGTCACGACGCCTCGCGCCACCGCATATCTAAAGATCGCGGAAGGCTGCGACCATCCGTGTACGTTCTGCATCATCCCGGCGTTACGCGGTAAATTCCGCAGCCGAAGCGAGGAGTCGATCGTCGCCGAAGCGCGCGCGTTAGCCGCCGCCGGTACCAAAGAGTTGATTTTGATCGCGCAAGACACGTCGATGTGGGGCCGCGATCGCGGCATCCGTCGCGGCGGTCTCGCCGCGCTGCTCGAACGCTTGCACGAAGTCGATGGACTCGAATGGATCCGGCTGCTGTATCTCTATCCTGCGACGGTCGATTCGGAATTGATCGATGCCATCGCGGATCTGCCCAAAGTGTGTAAGTACATGGACATGCCGTTGCAGCACGCACATCCCGACGTGTTGCGGGCGATGCGACGCCCGAGTAATGGCGAACGCTATCTCGAGATTCTCGATACGTTTCGCGATCGCGTGCCGGGCATTACATTGCGCTCTACGTTTATCGTCGGCTTTCCGGGCGAAACGGCCGAGCACGTCGAGTACCTCGAACGCTGGATCGAACGGGCAGAGCTCGACCGCGTCGGTTTCTTTGAATATAGTGCGGAAGAAGATACGCCGGCCGCGACTCTGGACGGCCGCATCGGTTCGCGCGAACGGCGCCGGCGATTGATTCTACTGCGCGAAGCACAGCGGGCCGCCTCCGAGCGCGCACGTTCCAGGCGAATCGGACGTGAGGTGCGCGTTCTGGCCGAAGAGCGCCGCGAGTTGCGTCGCTCGGATCCGATGCGCGCGCATTTGGCGGGCGGCGTCACGTGGTTCGGACGGTCCGAGGGTGAGGCGCCGGGTGTCGATGGCGGCGTGTACTTCGACGATCCGGGCGGTCGCGTGACGGCCGGCGATTTCGTTCCGGTCCGCTTAACTGGACACGGTGCGTTCGACTTTTGCGGTTCGGCCGCGGAGGCGCTCGTTGGGTAAGCATTTGGCTCCGCTCGATCCGGATACGCACCGCCGTACGGGTATCTGGCGCCGCGTATTGATGGCCGTCGGATTGCTGGTTATCGCCGGTGGATCGGCGCTGGCCGCATACGCATTCTTCGAGCACAAGAATCCGGTCGTGGCGATCACGCAGATGTTCGTGCCGTCACCGGAGCAAGTGTTCGGCAAACAAAACATCTTAGTGCTGGTCGAAGGCTTGGATTACGACTACACGGCGAAGGACGAAGAATTCTCAACCAACTCACGCAGCGACGCTATCTGGGCCGTCAATCTCGACTTTCGGACAAAGCGAATCTACCAGTTATCGATTCCACGCGACATGGAGGCGACGCTACCCAACGGTGCGCACGCCAAAATTAACGAGGCGCAATCGGACGGGGGCATCAAAGAAGCCCGCAACGTCATCTCGCAGTTTTTAGGTATTCCCGGCTTCGACCGGTACGTGATCTTGCGCATCGACGCGACCCGCGAATTCGTCAACGCCGTCGGCGGAGTGGATGTCGTCGTCAAAAACTCGAACTGCCTGCGATACAAAACCGATTGCACCGGCCAGACGATCGACTACGACGATAATTGGGGCCACCTGCACATTCATCTTAAAGAGGGTATGCAGCACCTCAACGGCGATCAGGCCGTCGCGTACATGCGCTTCCGGCACGATTGGTGCAGCGATCCGTGCCGCATCATGCGCCAACAGCAAGTGATGCACGCTATGGCCTCCCGGATGCGTGGCGACCGTCTGAATCTGATCATGCACGTGGGCGACTTGATGAGTATTTTCCACAAGTACGTGCAGACGGACTTCTCGAATTCGGAACTATTAGCGATCGCTTCGCATTACCAAGGGGTTCCCGACGCCTCGATCATCAACAAACAATTGCCGTACACCGACACGATCGAGTTGCCGAGCTACGGCGATACGCTCGTGCCGGACGACGCGGCAAAACAACAACTCGTCGCGAGCATGTTGTTGGCTCCGCCGGCGCCCGAACCGTCGCCCGACGCGATGGCTTTGGCTGCGATCCCTCCCGCGACGCTACGGGTAGAAGTCGAGAACGGTAGCGGCGTGGCGGGCGCGGGTAAGCGCGTTGCGGGCGCTCTCGCGAAGGCCGGCTTCGTCGTTTCGACGGTTGGAAACGCAGAACGTTCGGACTATACCGCGAGCGAGATCCACGAGCACTCGACCGTAACCTTTGCAGGCGCGCGCGTACGTGCCGCTTTGCCCGCCGCGTTCTCCAAGGCGACCGTCGTTCCGGATCCTTCGCCCTCCGGTTCTCCCGACGCACAAGCGACCGCGACGACGACCGACGTAACCGTAATCGTCGGCGAAGATCTTGCGAAAGAGCCGTTGCAGGCCAAATCGCCGCCTAGCCTCCCGAATTTGTGATGCTCCCGAAGTCTCCGTCAATTCGCGCGGCGATCGCGCTGCTGCTCGTCGTGGTCGTCGCCTACGGCGGGTGGCGATTGCTCGTGCACGGCAGTAACACTCCGCCGGCATTGGTGACGCCCAAGACCAACGTGCACAGCGAAATCTCCGAGGACGTTCCGTCGCGCTTGCACCGGATCGCAGAAGATTTGCCGTTGCGAAACCGCAACGATCGTCCGCGCCTGATCGCGCTTACCTTCGATGACGGTCCCTATCCGATCTTTACGCCGCTGCTGCTCGACACGTTGCGCGACTTGCACGTGCCGGCGACGTTTTTTCTGATCGGTCGCGACGCCGAGCAGTGGCCGGAGATTACGCGTCGCATCGAGGCCGACGGCGAGGAGGTGGCGGATCATACGTACACACACCCGGACCTCGATCGCGAATCGGATGCGACCGTGCGATCGGAGATTCTCCGGGGCCGCGATGTGTTGTGGCAGTTCACCCACGACCCATCGGTGCGCACGCTGATGCGGCCGCCGCATGGCCGGTACACCGAGCGGACGCTGAAGGTGGCGCAGTCGCTGGGTTACTCGGTTGTCCTGTGGACCGACGATAGCGGCGACTGGCGAACGCTGACCCCCGCCCAAATCCAGCGGCACCTCTTCGCCCACGCCACTGCCCCGGAGATCGTTTTGCTACATAGTGGAAAACTCGCCACCATCGAGGCACTGCCCGAAGTGGTCGCTCGCTTCGAACGAGCCGGCTATACATTTTTGACCGTCGGACAACTGCTCCGGCAGGTGAAGCCCACCGAACTCAACCATCCGCTCCGACGCCCGGTGTAATGGTGCCTCGTCAAATTATCGATACCGAATCGAGCCGGCCGGCCTATGTGAGGCGGCGGGTCTTCACGACGGTGGCCTATGTCGTCGGCGGGGCGATCCTCGCCGTCGCGGTCTGGGCACTCTGGCTCCACACAACGGCACACCTAACCCATTAGAATCGAGTAAGCGTCAAGGAAACTTGGCGGCCCGCGGGAACCTGGGACCGGTTCCGGGGGTTACTTTCGAGGAGAAAGCATGCGTTCCAAGCTCAGCATAGGGTTCATCGCACTGGGGATGGCGATCGCGGTCGCGGCCT
>JBDTKL010000101.1:0-2541 GCA_039935355.1 Candidatus Tumulicola sp. | reverse complement strand
ATCGGCTGGTGGAGCGGTTTTCCGTTTTGGGAAACCTTCGGCGTGTGCGCCGCCGGCGGCATTCTGGGCGTGATGTACAGCGTGCCGTTACGACGCGCGCTGGTCGTGCAAAGCGATCTCCCATATCCCGAAGGCGTTGCAGCGGCCGAAGTGCTCAAGGTCGGCGCGGAGCGGTCGCCCGAGGCGTCCGGTGGTGGATTGCGAGCGTTGATCACCGGGAGCCTCGCGTCGTTCGGGTTTGCAGCTGTCGTCGCCAGCCAACTTTTCACCGGTGAAATCGACGAATACGGGCGCATCGGACCATCGACGACGGGCATCGGTTTCGCGCTGTCGCTCGCGTTGATCGGCGCCGGACACTTGATCGGACTGACGGTCGGCATCGCGATTCTTGCCGGCCTGGTCATCGCGTGGGGCGTGGCAATCCCGTTACTAACCGCGCTGCATCCGGTGGCCGGCGACGCCGCCACCGTCGCGACCGCCGTCTGGTCGCATCAGGTACGTTTTATTGGTGCGGGCGCGATCGGCATCGCATCGATTTGGACGATCGGACAACTCGTCAAGCCGGTCGTGAGCGGATTGCGTTCGTCGATCCAAGCGTCGCGACACGCAGCCGCCGGAAACGACGTTCCGATCACGGAACGCGACTTGCCGATCGGCACGGTCGCAATCATTGCTGCGTTGTCGCTTATTCCGGTGGCGATATTATGCGTCGAGTTCCTCCGCGGTTCGGTGCCTCCCGGATTGATGGCAGCATTGGTTGCCGGTGCGGTGGCGTACGTCGTAGTGGCTGGATTCGCGGTCGCAGCCGCATGCGGCTATATGGCCGGCTTGATTGGATCGTCGAATAGCCCGGTGTCGGGCCTCGCGATTTTAGCGGTGATCGGTGCATCGTTACTGCTGGTCGCGCTGGCCGGTTCGCAGATTGCCGCGCTCGGGCACGCGCTGGTCGCGTACTCGTTGTTCGTTACCGCCATT
This sequence comes from Candidatus Tumulicola sp., assembly GCA_039935355.1. Classification (GTDB taxonomy): domain Bacteria; phylum Vulcanimicrobiota; class Vulcanimicrobiia; order Vulcanimicrobiales; family Vulcanimicrobiaceae; genus Tumulicola. The sequence goes on along the minus strand of JBDTKL010000101.1, from coordinate 1,566 downwards.
TTATTGTGCGTCGCAACGATCGCAAATGATAACCTGCAAGACCTCAAGACCGGACAACTCGTCGGTGCCACGCCGTGGAAGCAGCAGGTCGCATTGATTGCCGGCGTGATCGCGGGCTCGCTCGTCATTCCGCCGATTTTGAATGTGCTGGCGCACGCCTACGGATTTCCCGGTGCGCCGGCGCACGGCAACATCCAGCCGCTCGCAGCACCGCAGGCGACGCTGATCTCGGCATTGGCGCGCGGCGTCATTCAAGGCCAGATCGATTGGCGACTCATCGGTGCGGGTGCGATCCTCGGTGCTGCGATCGTCGCGATCGACGAGCTTCTGCGCAAAACGACGCGCCTGCGTTTGCCGCCGCTCGCCGTCGGTCTGGGAATTTATCTACCCGCGTCGAGTACGGCGCCGGTCGTCGTCGGTGCCATCGCCGGCTTCTACTTCAACCGCTGGGCCGCGCGACAACGCGACGAAGGCCGTGCCCGCCAGATGGGCGTTCTCGTGGCTTCCGGTTTCATCGTGGGTGAAAGTCTCTTCGGCGTGCTGTTAGCCGGCCTGATCGTGACGACTGGCCGTCCAACGCCGCTCGCCGTTGTGGGAGACGGATTTGCGATGCCTGCGCTGTTGCTCGGCGCGGCTGGGTTCGTCATCGTGGTCGCCGCATTGTATCGAGCGGCAGCTTCGCTGTACTTGCGGTCGGAGCGGCGCTCGGCAGCTTAAGCGCAATCCCGGCTAAACGGAAGGCGCGTCGCGGTGGGGGCGTGAAACGTCGAGCGTGCTTTCAGCAATCGCCGCCCTACCGTTGATGCTGGCGCTGGCGAATTCGCCGGCTCCCAGCCCGAAGATTTTCCATCCGACCGCGCTAACAGCCAAGGCGCCGGCCAAATACAACGTCGCGTTTAAAACGACGGCCGGATCGTTCGTCGTCGAGGTCGACCGGTCGTGGGCGCCGCAGGGCGCCGACCGTTTTTACAATCTCGTGCGGTATGGATTTTACAATGGTGCGACGTTCTTCCGGGTCGTTCCGCATTTCGTCATTCAGTTCGGCTTGAGCCCCAATCCGAAGATCAACGCCGCTTGGACCGATGCCGACCTTCACGACGATCCCGTGAAGGGCAGCAACAAGACCGGGTATTTGAGCTTTGCGTCGGCCGGTCCGAACACGCGCACCACGCAAGTGTTCGTCAATCTGGCCGACAACGCGCGTCTCGACGCCATGGGCTTCGCACCGTTCGGCAAGGTGATCAGCGGAATGAACGCCGTTAGCAAAATATTTGCGGGTTACGGCGAGCAACCGGATCAAAACGAAATCACGTCGGAAGGCAAAGCCTACACCGACAAATCATACCCGAAACTCGACAAGATCGAGTCGGCGACGATTTCGATACCGGCCCCGGCGCCGAAGAAAACGCCGGGACACTAGCCTCAGTTATCGACTACTCGTAGTCGACCTCGTGCAGCGACGGTCGCTCGTGCACGAATCGTTTGATCGGGTATTCGGACGCGATCGGCTTGAACGGAATCGGCTTCTGATTGAAATCGAAGCAGTCCAGCATACTCGCGGCACGC
>JBDTKL010000100.1:0-3368 GCA_039935355.1 Candidatus Tumulicola sp. | reverse complement strand
GCTACACGACGAGTGGCGCTCCGGTGTATACCTGTACGGCCGGCGACGTCGGCAATCCGTATTGGAACAACCCGCAGCCGCAGATCGACCCGGGAACGGCCTTCCCGACGTTCGACATCTTCCCGGGAGGCATCGGGAGTGGCGCATCGGCGTACGGTGTACCGTACTTCGCATCGCTCATCCTAAACTACAAGCACGACCGGTTCACGTTTACCCCGTCCTTCCAGTTCGAAGGCGGCGGTAAATACGGCGTGCCGCAAACCAATCCCGGAATCGATCCGGCGGCTTGCGGTGCCGTACTGCCCGGCGTTGCCGGCGCAAACGGCGGCGGCCGTTACGACGGCTTGTCGTGTGGTCAGTTGACCGCCGTTCCCGACACCTACACGGGCGTCTTCGATCCGCTCGGCTCGTTCACGCAACCGAACCTGATCGCAATGAACGCGCAAATGAGCTATCAAGTCTCGCCCCGTGTCACGTTGAATGCGGTCTTCGCCAACATCCTCAACACCTGTTGGGGCGGCACGCAAGCACCGTGGACGACGGGGAATCATAACGTCTGCGCATACGGCGCGGGCGGATTCATCGGCGAAATCAATCCGGTCGGAAACACGGCCAACCCGGCCGGTTTCAACGGATCGATCGTTCAACCGTTTGTGAAGTATCCGTACAACCCGTTGTTCGGACCCTTCAACCAAAACGGCAGCTCGACGGTCACTCCGTTCCAGATGTACTTCACGGCGAACATTCGCATCTAGTACGCTGGACTCGTAACCCCAAAAGAGGCCGCCGCGAAAGCGGGGGCCTCTTCGTTTTTGCCGGTTTCGAGTTACGGCGTTAGCGAGACAGCGAGCTTCTTGAGCTCGTCCAGACTGAGATCGCCGACCAGCGTATAGTGCAGCGTACCGTCATTCCAGGTAAGCAGCGTATTTCGCCCACGCTCGAGATATTGGCCGTCGTTATTTCCGACTCGCGTCGAGGATACGCCCTCGCGCGGGGTTGCCGAGCCGGCGGTCTCGAAGATCGAGACGGTTCGCACGCCGTCTGAGTACAACACGTGCACCGTCGCGGTGGAACGCACCGTCGCATCGTGACCTTCGACGGCGCAGAATCCTTCGGCTAACGTTTTGGGTACGCGCGCTGGGAAGCCGGCATCGCGAACGACGCTCGAAACGTTTTTGGTCGAAACTCCGAACGTCGGACCGTGTACGACGGTGTAACTCGCCGGCACTTGGAAGTCGGCGTTGGGCAGCGACGCGACGTAGCGAACTTCCTGGAAACGCGTTTCGGATAGCAGCGTGCCGTCCGGCGCATATTCCTGACGGTCGAGAACGAGCTTTGTCGAATCGTCGATGCGCATAAGCATGGTAGTCGATCCGGTATAGCGATTGACGAGCCCGACAACTTTGACGTGCCGGCCGTCGAACGTTTCGTCGGCATGCGAATCCGCGCGGTAGTTTTGACGGATAAGCGTGTAGTTATCGTCGCGATCGATTGGGTCGCGAAGCGCGTCGTTTTCGGTTTCGATGACACGCCGTCGTTTGGAATCGACGAAATAGCCTTCGGTTCCGCGTACCAGCACGACGTCGCCCTTAAGCCGTAATGGTGACAAATACGTGCGTTCGGTCAGTCCGGGAGGCCGGTGTTCGACGCGATAGACCGCCGCCTCACCGTCTTGTCCCCCGAACACGATCGACTGCACGACGCCGGTATACGTCAGTCCGGCCTGAGCTGTCGAGGCGGCATAGACGATCGCATCGACCGGGTCGCGCGCCGGCGACGCCGACGAAATCGAGAGCGTTGCGGCTGCGGCGGCGAGTCCGGCAGAAATCGCGATGCGCTTCATGGGGTATTGTCCGAGCCTTCGGGCGTTTCATCGGACGTCAGCATCGCGGGCAACGCAGCCGCGTCTTCGAACGGTACGCTGGCTGCGAGTGCGGCGTGATCCTCTAAATAATACGACGGGTCGAATCGCCGCGGAGTGCCGCCGTGGCGGGCGAATCCAAAATATGCGACCAGCAAGATGGCAGCGGCGATCGGAACGGCGGCCAATGGACGAAGCAGCGACGACCATCGTTCCCAGAAGCTTACGCGGCGCTCGGTCGCATTGCGAACGAGCGCTTGCGCAAATCCCAGCGGGAGTTCGCGTTCGGTTTCGCGTGCGTGTGCGCGAAGCAAATTGCCGACCTGTAACTCGGCCTGGTAGGCTTCGAAGCAATCCGGGCACGCGCCCAAATGCTCGTGCAGGGCGGCATCGCGAGCGGGCGCCAATTCGCCGTGAGCGTAGTCGAGGAGTTCCTCGAAGGTCGGATGTGTATCGTTCATGTTGACGTTTTCATATGCCGGTCGATCAGTTTGCGCAATTGCGTGCGAGCGCGGTGAAGCCTGGAGCGGACCGTTCCCACCGAACAGCCGACGATCGTTGCGATTTCTTGATAACTACACTCCTCGATATCGGCAAGGACAACGATCCGGCGCTGCTCCGTGGAGAGCCCATCCAACGCACGAGCGACCGGTTCGCTGAACTGCCGCTCGACGTAATCGTCGATGGGCGTTTCGGTCAGTGTCGCTCCGGACAGCGCGCGGGAGTCGTTCTCCTCGGGAAGTTCTACCAGATAACGTCCTTTATGCCGCCGAAGTTCGTCGCGGTGCAAATTCGTTACAATTCGGTAGATCCAAGAGAGGAACGAAGTTCCGGGTTTGAAGCTGCGCCACGCCCGGTAAACCCGGACGAACGCGTCCTGCGTGAGATCCCGTGCGTCGGCTTCATTCTCCGTCAGGCGCAACGCGAAGTTATAGGTCGCCTTACCGTATCGCTCGACGGCGCTTTCAAGGAACGCCGTCTGTTCGTCGGACGGCGCCTCGTCGGGCCTGCGGGATGCTGCCATGAAGTTGGCAGTTTATCACCAACCGCTCGGACGGCCCTTCTGGGCTGCGGACCTACTTAGCCCATAGCACCCGGGCGACCCACCAAAGGCTAGCCGCGACGACTGCGACGATGATGGCAAATAACGCCAGCTCGAGCATGACGATTCCCGCAAACTGACTGCCGCCGCAAAACGCCGAGACGTTGGCGAGTAACGACAGTTTGAATCGCTCGAACGGATTGCTGCCCATGCCCGCGATCGACTGCGCCTCGGCGAGCGCCGCCTGCGGATCCCAAGACGCCGTGTCGACGATCGATCCGACGCGTCCCTGCGGTGTGACGATAAAGAGCTTGTCGCCATGTAAGAAATTGTCGGGAGCCAGACGCAACGACGGAACCTCGAACTCATCGAGCAATCGCACGATGGTCGAGCCGGGTCCGGTGAGCAGGCTCCACGCCGCGGCGCGAGCGCCGAATAGGGCGCCGTAACGGCGCAGTACTTGCG
>JBDTKL010000099.1:0-4753 GCA_039935355.1 Candidatus Tumulicola sp. | reverse complement strand
CGCGCGGCGTTTGGCGCAGTCGCTGCTGTGCGAATCGCCGGGTACGCCGGTCGCCGCCGGGTACGACGGAACGTGCCGTTCGTGCGTGTTGTTTCAATCGGGCGACAACACGCGCCATCCCGACTTTTTCGATCACACGGGCGAACTGCGCATCGGCGAGGGTGACGCGTCGAGCGGATTTCACGAAGACGGAGGACTGTCGGCTCGGCAACTCGTCCGCCAGCTGGCGTTGCAATCGTACGCCGGCGGCGGTCGCGTGTTGTTGATGGGCGACGTCACCTTCGCAACCGACGCGGCACCCAACGCACTGCTCAAGTTTCTCGAGGAGCCGCCCGGCGCGGTCACCACGATCTTGACGACGTCGGCGCCCGATTCGCTGCTTCCAACGATCCGCTCGCGACTGGTCGAAATAGCGTTTCCCCCGATGACTGCAGAAGATATCGCCGGCGTTCTGCGCGCGCACGGTCACGACGAAACGCAGGCGCGCCGTGCGGCCGCGTTGGCCGGCGGGAATGCGACGCGCGCCCTGGCCATGCTCGCAGGTGAGGACTCGCTTCGCGAAACCGTGGCGGCTTGGTTTTTTTCCGGTGCGCGCGGCGTGACCGCGTCATCGCAGTGGGCGACGCGCGAAACGCTGGGCGAAGGCTTGGATCTGGTGAAATCGCTGGCGCGCGATTGGATCGCCGCGGGGACGCTGGGCGTGGCGGCCCAGCCCTTAGCCCCGGATTACGCCAAGGCGATTGCCGAGTTGCGCCCGCTGGATCGTAGCGCTGCGTTCCGGCTGTTGCAAAAACTCGACGACGTGCACCGCATGTCGCAAACCAACGTTACGCCCGCGTTAGTGGCCGACATCGTTCGAATGGCACTGGCGCCGGGCGAGTTCACCACGAGCGCTTGAACGCGACGTCGTCGTACTGTTTGGCGAACGGGAACGCTAAATACGACAGCGCCAACGCTCGCGCGACCGCCATCACGAGCTGTCCGCCGAGCGGCGGAAGGTGTATCAACAGAAACGGAAGCGCCAGCGGTACCGCAACGTAGTACACGGCAAAAAACACGACGGCCAGAACGATCGAACCGAGCACGTTTTCGCGCACGGCGCGGACCGATGCCGCAAGCGCGAGGGATCCGGGCATGCCGCCGATGGCGGCCGCCGGTATCGTGTAGATCAAGAAGAATGCGGCAACCGCGCCCAGCGCCAGCCCGACGATGCCTCCCAGAAACGATCCGAGAAATGACGCCGCCCACACCACGAACTGAAAGCCGATGGCTGCGAGCGCGATGCCGCCAAACTTTGCGCGCGACTCGTCCCACGCATCGTCGAACGAACCGCGGCGGCCGCGCCAGACGTTGCCGGCTTGCACGATGGCCACGCCGAACGCCCACAAGTACACGAGCTGCGATAGCATCTGAAAGATGCCCGCGCCGCCGCCGCCCAACGGGTCGGTGAACAGCGTCGAGAGCCGGTCGAACAGCACGTCCACCACCGCCGCCAGCAATGGAACGGCGAGGATCGACAAGTGGCGCGCCAGCAAGGGAAAGGCGCGCAGGTACATCAGGACATCGACCGAGCCGATCTTACGCACGAGATTTCCTTATCAAATTCGCGCGTTGTCGAGCGCGTGCTGACAACTGCAGTCGGCGTCCACCTGGATGCGTGCGATGATTTCAGCCAACACTCCTCGCAACCGCTCGTTATTACGCGCGAACATCTCGACCACCGACTGTACCGACACCGGCGGCATGCCCTCGAGACCGACGTCGTAATCGGTGATCAACGACACGTTCACGTAGCACATCTCGAGTTCGCGCGCTAAGTAACTTTCGGGATACTGCGTCATATTGATGACTTCCCAGCCCTGGCTTTGATACCACTTCGACTCGGCTCGGGTCGAAAAGCGCGGTCCGGAGATCACCACGACGGTTCCCCGGTCGTGCGTTTCGATGCCGCATGCACGCAACGCATCCACAGCCAACGGGCGCAGCGTCGGACAATACGGATCGGCGAACGAAACGTGGGTCGTCGGCGGGCCGTCGTAGAACGTGTCGCGACGTCCGCTCGTGCGGTCGACGAGTTGATCGCAAACCACCATCGATCCGGGTGCGACATCGCGATTGAGCGATCCGGAAGCGGTTGGTGCGAGGATCCAGCGTACGCCGAGTTTCTTCATGGCGTAGACGTTAGCGCGATAGTTCACGGCGTGGGGCGGAAAGCGGTGGTGCGCTCCGTGGCGCGCTAAAAAGGCGACGCGCTTTCCGCCGATCGTGCCGATCGAAACGCGATCGCTGGTGGCCCCGTACGGCGTTTCGATCCACGCTTCGTGCGTGTCGTCCATCAGCGAATAAAAACCGGAACCACCAAACACGCCGATGTCGGCGCTCAACGCTTCGTTCATTCACTCCCGCAGGCGCTCGGCGCCGTCGGCGGTGTTCGAGGTGGCGCCGTCGTCCCCTCGAACGCTGGCGCCCATGCGCCGCTACGTGTGGGCCGTACTCGCCTTGCTCGCTGCCGGCTGTTCGGATCGATCGACGCAGGCCGAGGGCGGACGCCTGTCCTGGACCGTTCCACACGTTCTGCGGATCGGAATTGCGAGCGATCCCGATCGCTTAAATCCGTATCTGTCGGAGATGGACGTCAGTTACGACATCGCGTCGCTGGTGTATTCGTATCTCGTCGTCGCCGACGCGCGCGGCCGTTTGATCGGCGACCTGGCGCTGGCGGTTCCGACGCGCGCCAACGGAGGCATTTCACCCGACGGCCGCACCTACGTGTACCGTTTGCGCCGTAACGTCGTTTGGCACGACGGTGCGCCGTTCACTTCCGCCGACGTCGTCGCATCCTGGCGAGCGGTGATGGATCCGCGTAACGATACGTTCGAGCGGGAAGGGTACGACGAAGTTACTTCCATTCGAACCCTCGGCCGGTACGCGATTGCCATTCGCCTGCGGCGTCGATACCCGCCGTTCGTATCGCGCTTCTTCGCACCGTTGCAAGAGGGCGGCAAACCCATTTTGCCGGCGCACGTACTGCGCCGCGAACGCAGCTTCAACGCCGGTCCACTGTCGAGCGCGCCGGTCGGAACCGGGCCGTTTCGTTTCGTTTCTTGGACGCGCGGCGACCGTATCGTGCTCGAGCGTTTCGACCGTTACTTCAAGGGCCGGCCGAAGCTGCAACGCATCGAGCTGACCGTCGTTCCAAACGACCGTTCGTTGGCGCTCGCGCTGCAGACGCACCGTGTCGACCTCATCGCCGCCGCTTCTCCCGCGTTGTTACCGGAATATCGTAGCGCCGCGGGCACGGTCGTTTCGGCCGCGCCGTGGAATTCGCAAGGCGCGCTGTTTGCGAACTCGTCGAAGCCGGCGCTATCCGACTCGCGCGTTCGCCGCTCGATCGCGGACGCACTGCCGTACGACGAGATACTGCACGACGTAGCGGGCGGATCGTTCCGTCCGGCGTTCGACAGCCTGCCACCCACTGCGATCGGCTATCGGGTCTTTGCTGCGCGCACGCAGCAGCTCGCAAATGCCGCACGCGAACTCGACGCGGCGGGATGGCGCGTAGGCCCCGACGGAACGCGGCGTCGCGGGGGAACGCGGCTCGATTTGACATTGGCGACGATTGCCGGCAACGCACAGTTCGAACGCATCGCGCTGTTGGTTCAGGCATCGCTGCGGCGTGTGGGCATCGATCTCGCGATCCGCACGTATGCCTATAGCACGATCTTCGCCGCGCCGGCCGGGCCGATTTACGGCGGAACCTACGACTTGGCGCTGTATTCGAATACGCTCAACTGGGATCCGGACGTCTACAACTTTGTGGCGTGCGATCGCTGGTATCCGCGCGGTCAAAACATCTTTCGTTATTGTAATCCGCAACTCGACCAACTCGAGCGCGCCGGCCTGCAAACCGACGACATCGCACGCCGTGCGGCGATCTATCGCGCGGCCGGCCGCATTATTTGGAACGACGTCGCGTACGTTCCGCTGTACGAATCAGACCGCATCGTCGTGCGATCTTCGGATTTAAGCGAGTACCTGCCCAATCCGACGGCCACGCCGTGGTGGAACGCCTGGCGCTGGGATATCTGAGGCGCCGGCTAGCGGTTGAAGTCGGACGGTTTCAGATCGTCGAGAAACTTCTTGAAGCGGGCCATCTCGTTGTCGTTGATCGGGCGCTTGTCGGAGTTGGCTTCTTCCAAAACGATCTTGTCGGATACGAAGATCGGTGCTTGCGCCCGGAGCGCCAGCGCGATGCCGTCCGACGGGCGGGCGTCGATCTCGGAGAGCTCGCCGTCCGCGCGCACGACTAACTTCGCGAAGAACGTGGCGTCCTTGATGTCGTGAATGACGACTTGTTCGAGCCGGGCGTCGAGCGTTTCGAGAATGCTGCGCATCAAGTCGTGCGACAACGGCCGCGGAACCGGAGCGCCTTCGAGCGCGAGCGCGATCGCGGTCGCCTCGAACGGCCCGATCAGAATAGGAAGATAGTGCGCGCCGTCCATGTCTTTCAGGATTACGACGGGGTCGTGGGTCAGGAGGTCGATTCCCAGCTTGTCGACCTTCATTTGTCGCATACGCGACGTATCCGACAAGCGCGCGACGAGCGCCTCCAAAACTCGCCCGAGCGCAATCCGGTAGGTCGGCTTACACGAGCGGCCGAACGGATGTCCCTCCAATATGGCTCTTTCGTGCGGAATCGTCGGGTTGCCCAACGTCGGCAAATCCACCATTTTCAACGCGCTTACTCGCTCGG
>JBDTKL010000098.1:0-3265 GCA_039935355.1 Candidatus Tumulicola sp. | reverse complement strand
AATATGAACGAACGTCACGGAACGATCGCCTTCACACTCGACGCGGAGCACCCGTGGCTCTTCTTGCGCGAGGGAGAGAAACGATCGAACGTGCTCTTCGATCATCTCGATGAGGGCGGTTTGCGCGGCGCGGTCGAGTCGTTGACGCAACGCCATCGTCGAACGCAACGTCCGTTCGGGCGGCAACGACCGGATCGACGCGATTTCCGGAAAACGTTCCAACAGCGCGCACACCAAGCTCACGGTGTCCGCATTTTCGATCAACGAGCGCGTTCTCATGACCCTAACCTGCTCAGCATCACACGAATTCTCCACTCCACCCTGAGAAGACCGCATCGGCGGGCCACGTCAGTACGACGCGGGTCCAAGGCCTCCTCGCGGAAGTATCAGAAACAACCCGCGTGCCCGTCCGGAAGATGCCTGGGGCCCTCGGCCTCGGCCTCCTCGCCTCCCTATTCACCCACGCGGTGCTCTTCGGCAACGGGCATGCCGTTGGCGGCGCTCTTCACGAGGCCCTGATCCAGGGGGCCATCGCGGTCGCTTCGGCCCTTGCGCTCGCCTGGGGTGCACTCGCCTGGGACGCTCGGCGTCTCGCGGACGGGACCATTCTCGGCGCCCGCTTGACCTCGCACCTTCCCAACTGGCCGGCTGTCGCGGCCTGCGCTGGCGGCTGGTACTTCCTGATCGAGCACACCGAGGCTCCGCACGCCGGCGCCGGTCTAGGTATCGCTCTGGCCGCCTTAGTGCTGTGTGCGGGCCTGATCTGCAAGGTCGCTCAGTTTCTCGTGCGCTCGATCGCGGCGGTCGTCATCGCCATCGCCCGAACCCGTTTTTCCCCTCGCGCGGTCTTCGCACGTCCGGCGTACCGCCGGATCGTACGTCCCGCCACTCCGGCGCTCCGGCGCCGCTATGCCCGGCCTCCTCCGATCGCGAGCCCCTGCGCCTAACCGGCGCCCCATTCGCTCGCACTTTCTCCCCCTCGATCGAAGGAGTCTCATGCCTCGTTTCGTCCTGGCGGCGCTGGCCGTCATCTTGTTTTGCGTACCCGCGGCGCCCATTTCTGCTGCGGTAACGGCTCTCGTTCGCGGCACCGTCACCCTCGACGGAAAGCCGGCGGCCGGCGCCACCGTCGTCCTTGAAGGCGAAGGCTCGCGCTTCACCGCCACCTCAGATGCCCAAGGGAACTACGTCTTCTCACAAGTGCCCTTCGGAACGTACCGCGTCATCGCTAGATTGCCCAACGTTCACGAACTGCAAATTCCGGTGACGGTCTCGAGCGACAGCGTCGCCACCGTCAACGTTCCGCTAACGACCCATTTGCAAGAGATCGCGCGGACGACCGTCATTGCCACCGCCGGCGTCCAAGCCAACGCACCGTCGGTGAATCAGATCAATCGCTCCGCCATCGCCGCATCACCGGTGCAGAACAGCCTCGACAAGCTCATCTCGACGCTCCCGGGCGTGGTGCCGTTCTCGTATAACGAGCCGGTCGTCAACGGCTTCCACGGCGTCACCTACAACATCGACGGTGCGCCGTTGCCGCTCGCGACGACATCGAACTTCGCCGAGATCGTCGATCCCAAAAACATCGACTCGCTCGAACTGTTGACCGGCGCAATTCCGGCCGAATACGGTGGTGACCGCATGGGCGGCGTCGTCAACATCATCACCAGCCGGCCCACCGATCTACCGGAGGGTTTTTACGGGACGCTCGAAGCCGGCGGCGGCAACCTAGATCAGTTGATCGGCAGCCTCGATACCGCGGCCCGCTTCGGTTCGAGCGAAATTTTCCTCAACGCCAATTCGCAGAGCACCAGTCGCGGATTAGACGCTCCGACGTTCGACCCCATTCACGACAACTCGTCGCAGAGCGATCAGTTCTTGCGATTCATCACGCAGTTGAGCCCGCGGTCCACGTTGGCATTCGATTACTCCAATCAGCTCGCGATTTTTCAGATTCCGATCAATACCGATCCCAACAACCCGTACGACCCGATCTATACGCCGGCCGCAACCGACGACGTTCAGCGGGAATACGACAAGTTTTCGAATCTGAACTTTACACAGACGTCGAAAGACGGCAACGGCGTTTTTCAGGTCGTTCCGTGGTGGCGTTCGACGCGCGTCAACTACGACGGCGACTTACCCAACGACGTGCTTGGCGTTACACCCCCGTTCGGTGCCGATCTCCGCTGCGCGGTGTGCGCCCAACCCGACGACGGCTCGGGCGCGACGCAGAACGTCGGCCTGCTCTCCAACACCGACGCGTCGTACGTCGGATTGCGTATGTCGGATTTCCGCGCCACCAAGCATCACGCTTGGAAGGTCGGCTTCGATATCAACCGCGAGAATTTGACCGCCAGCCAAGCATTCGGATGCTATTATCCCGACTGCGCATCGGAAGGCGAGCACTCACAGCCGTATTATCTCGTGGCGTCTAACGATCAGGCCCAAGCCGGATCGCAAGTCGGTGCCTACATCCAAGACAAGTGGCAGTTTTCGCCCAACGTCGAGCTCAACTACGGTCTACGGTACGATCACTCGACCGGATATACGAGCGGTTTCCAATGGAGCCCGCGTATCGGACTCAACATCTGGGACGGTGGTAAGAATACCGCGCACGTCTACTACGGTAAGTTCTACGCCGCCCCGCTACTAGAAGACGTGCGTCAGGATTGCGTCGTCCTGCAAGGTTGCTCGGGAACGCCGGTCTACAATTTGAAACCCGAAAGCGACTCGTATTTCGAAACCGGATTGGTGCACACGTTCAGTAACCAACTTTCCGGTTCGATCAACGTTTTTCGTAAAACAGCCGTCAATATTCTCGACACCACGCAACTGCTCGACACGCCGCTGTTCGCGGTATTCAACAATGCGATCGGTCTCGACACCGGCATGGAAGTGCGCCTGAACGGCCGCGTGCCGAACGGCAACGAGTGGTTCCTTACCGGAACCGTTTCGGGATCGTATGCTGCGTGTGTGTCGGGGTCGACGTTCTTGTTTCCGCCCAATACGAACGTGCCCGGCCAATCGTGCGTTTCACAACTCTCGCCGGAAGACCACGATGAGACGGTCGTATCGACCGCCGGTTACACCTGGCGGTTCGGCAACGGCAAACAGTGGTTCACTACGCTGCAAGGCAATTACGGCAGCGGTTTTCCGGTCGAATTCGAAAGTTCGAACACGGTTCTCAGCGGACGCTTACCGGCGCACACCACGTTCGATCTGGCGGTGGGACGCAGCCTGACGCCGGGTCGCGGAACCG
>JBDTKL010000097.1:0-6565 GCA_039935355.1 Candidatus Tumulicola sp. | reverse complement strand
AGGGCGGCATGTATGCGTGGAGCAAACGCGCTTTCGGACCGTTTGCCGGATTCTTCACCGGCTGGACGTATTGGACGTCAAATTTGCCGTATTTTCCGGCGCTGCTCTACTTCGCCGCCGGAAACGCGTTGTATTTCGGGAATTGGAGCCACGCTCTCGGTTCGTCACCGCTGTACTTCATTGGGTTCGCGCTCGCCGGATTAGCGCTTGGAACGATCGTCAACGTTTACGGCTATTCGGTCGGGCGCTGGCTCAACAATGCGGGCGCGCTCAGTCGTTGGATGGTGACGCTGGCGTTGATCGCGCTCGGCGTCATCGCATGGGTAAAGTTCGGTGCGGCGACGCCGATTACGGCGGCCACGATGCGCCCCGAAGCAAGCTTGAAAAATGCGATCTTCTGGTCGGTTATCGCGTTTGCGTGGACTGGGCCCGAGGCAATCTCGTTTATCGCCGGGGAGGTACGCCAACCGCGGCGTTCGATTCCGCTGGGCCTGGCGATAGCGGCGCCGGCAATCGGCGTCATCTACGTGCTCGGCACGGTTGCGGTGCTCGTTGCGCTGCCGTCGCATTCGGTCGATCAGTCGTCGGGTGTCATGCAAACGATCGCGCAAGTCGCAGTTCGTTTAAATTCGGCGTGGATCGTTCCGGTCGCCGCATTACTCGTGGTCGTGAGTTGTTTAGGAAGCTGCGGAGCGTGGTTGGGTGCGGTCGCGCGCATCCCATTCGTCGCCGGCATCGATCACTATCTTCCGAAATCGTTCGGAATCATGCACCCACGCTGGGGCTCGCCGGTCGTCGCGCTGCTGTCACAGTCGGGCATCGCTGCCGTCTTCGTCGTCCTCGGACAAAGCGGCAGCAGCGTACACGGAGCCTACGATATTTTGGTAAGCTCGACCGTGCTGATCACGATGCTTCCGTTCATGTTTTTGTTCGCAGCGGCCATTAAACTGCGCGGTGGTTTCTGGATCGTTGCTTGTGCCGTCGTCGGCTTCATAACGACGGTCGCGGCCGCCGTCTTCGCATTGATTCCGGCGCCGGACGACGGTGATACGGTATTAAGCGTAGCCAAGGTGCTGTTCTTGACCGCATTGCTCGCAGGAGCCGGCATCGCGGTGTATTGGTTGGGGCGCCGCAACGCTATAGCCGCGGAAAAGGCGACGGACCGTCGAAGCGCTAGCGAGTGACTGTCCCGACTCGTTTGCTCGCGCTACTCGTTGCTCTCGCTGTGCCGCAGGCAGTCGCTGCCGCGTCGCCGGCGCCGAGCGCCGTTCCGCGTATCGCGCACGTTACGATCGTCGTCATGGAAAATCGCGACGACGAATCGGTTACGGGAAATAAGAACGCTCCGTACTTCAATACGCAACTCGTGCCGCAGGGCGTGCTGATGACCAACGCGCACGCGATAGCGCATCCCAGCCAGCCGAATTATCTGGCGCTGTTCTCGGGATCGACGCACGGCGTCACATCCGACCACTGCCCTGTCTCATTCGATGCTCCGAACATCGCCACCGAATTGATCGCTGCCGGATTAACCTTTACTGGGTACGCCGAATCGATGCCGCGCGACGGCTATCAAGGCTGTTGGACGACGATGTATGCGCGTAAGCACGTGCCGTGGGCCGATTTCGCCAACGTGCCGGCATCGCTCAACCGCGTCTATCACGGGCTGCCGCCGCAGCTGCCGTCGTTGCTGTGGATCACGCCGAACATGTGCAACGATATGCATAACTGCTCGACGCGCACCGGCGACCGTTGGCTGCAGGCAAATCTCCCACAACTCATTGCGTGGAACGCCAAGAACGACGGCTTATTGATCGTTACGTGGGACGAAGCCGAACCGGATCGCGACGGAACGAACCGGATTCCAACCGTGCTGGTCGGCCCGATGCTGCGAGCCGGAACCACCTCTGCGCAGCGTATCGACCACTATTCGACGTTGCGCACGATCGAGGCCGCGTTCGGCCTTGGCTGCTTGCAAAAGGACTGCTCGTCAAGTCCCATCGGCGGTATCTGGCGTTGAGCGGCGGTTTGAGAGCGTCGTAGCAGCGATCAGCGCCGAACCCAACGTCAGCAGAACGCACGCCATGGAAACGACGCGAAATCCATCGAGATAGGCTCCCTTCACCGCTGCGGTTTCACGTGGGTCGCGAAACCGCGCCGCCGCCATCGCGCTGCGCTGGGCTGCGAGATCCGCACGCTGTTGCGCCGAAAAGGAAGCTGCATCCGCGCGTTTCGACAGGTGGCTATCGAATGCGAACGCGATCAGCGATCCGAGTATCGCCACCGCCAGCAGTCCCGCCACGCGCGACACGGCATTGTTGACGCCCGACGCCACACCGACGTTGTGTTCCGGCACCGAGTCGATCATCGTGGTGGTGAGCGGAGCGACCGTCAATCCCATTCCGATACCGACCAGAATGACGGCCGGGAAGACGCCCGTCCAATAGTGCATGTTGGGAAGGAATGCGAGCGCGCAGAAGCCGAGCGCCGTCACAGAAGGCCCGGTTACCAGCATCGTACGCCGTCCGACACGATAGGTAAGCGCTCCCGAGTACCGCGATAGCGCCACCATCAGCGCGACGAACGGAAGCATCGAAAAGCCGGTCACGGTCGCGCTGTAGCCGTCCACTTGAATCAGCACGAACGGCAAGAAGAAGAACACGCCCGATAACGCGGCGTACAGCAGAAACGTCATCGCGTTGATGCCGCTGAATTCGCGATTGGCAAACAGGCCGAGCGGAAGAATCGGATTCTTGACTCGTCCTTCCAAAACGACGAAGCCGACGAGCAATGCGACGCCCAGCACCAGCGAAGCGATCGCGGTTTGGTTCCAGCCCGATAGTCCGCTGAACACGAACGCGTAGACGACCAGACCCAGACCCAGCGATACGACGATCGAGCCCAAGATATCGAGCGGTCCGCTTTCATCTTCGTCGCGGCTTTCGCTCACGTGGCGCAGCGCGATCGCTACTACGGCCAGCGCGATGGGCACGTTGATGAAAAAGATCCAGCGCCAGCCGAAATGGTCGACGATCGCGCCACCGGCGACCGGCCCGATGGCGCTGGTCATCGCGGTCCAGCCCGACCACGTTCCGACGGCTTTTCCGCGCGCTTCGCCCTCGAAGGTCGCGCCGAGGAGCGCCAAGCTCGCCGGCGCCAGCATCGTGCCGCCTGCGCCTTGTAACACTCGCGCCCCGATGAGCGCGGGCATCGAGTTGGCCATTCCGCACAAGATCGATCCGAGGGCAAAGACAACGACGCCCATCACAAAGAGTCGCTTCCGGCCGTAGCGGTCGCCGAGCGCGCCACTCAGCAACATGAACGCACCCAACACGAGCGTGTAGCCCTCGACCACCCACTGCGCGTCGAAGGTGGTGGCGTGGAACGCGTCTTGCAGCACCGGCAGCGCGATCGAAACGACGCTGCCATCGATAAAGACCAGGCTCGAGCCGAGCACCGTGGCCGCCACGATCCACGCACCCGAGTTCGCCGCGGTTCCGCGCTGCATGGCCCGCACGTTCGCCGCCGAAGCATCCAACGTCTCGTCTCGAGCAAAGGAGCGTCAGGTGGAGCACACCCTCGTACACATGGCCGCGACCGCCGCGTGGTTTTTCGTGATCGTCTTTATCTTCGCACTGATCGGCGTGGTTGCAACGATCAGGTGGATCGTCGGCTTATTCCTTCGCGGCGAAGCTGCCGTCGAATCGGGCGTGCAGTCGATCGAACGCCGATTGTAGCGGCTAAAAAATAAGCGACTGATAGTCGGCGACGTACGAGAAGCCGACGCGACGGTACATCGCGATCGCGCTTTCGTTGAAATCGTTGACGAACAGCGACAGCGACGGCGAAAAGTCGAGTAGTTTTTCGCAAATTGCCGCGAGCGATGCGGTTGCGAGCCCGCGACCGCGCAGATCAGGCGGGCTCCAAACGCCTTGCAACTGCGCCGTTTCGCGGCACCATGCGCCGACGCTGCAAAAAAAACATAGCCGTCCGTCGTATTCGCCGACCCACCAGCGTTCGCGCGCGATCATCTCGCGAATGCCGCCCGAGAACTCGGCCCGTGCTTTGCGCGGATCGTAGCCGAGCTCGCCGACGATCATCTGCGCGGAGTTTTCGGCGACGATCGAGGCTTCGGCCGGACGCGCTAGACGAACGCGCACCAGCAGCGAGGACGGGTGTAGCGACTCGCGTTCGACGCGCATCACGAGTTGTCGCTCGCGCACGATGCGCGGGGGTTTGCGACCGGCGGCGATTCGCGGCCAAAACGAAGCGACCGTCGCTTGCGGGCCGACGATCATCCGTTGTCCGTTGCGTCGCAAGCCCGCGGCGTAATCGGCAAATGCCGGCGCCGTCGCTTCGTCTCCCGACAAGAGGATCTCGTTACCGAAGTAACCGACGCCGCGCACGCCGGACGAATCGACCGCAACGCCGATCGAGTTGCGCGCGTGCGGCGAACCGTACATCACGAGGTGCGCGATGACGACGCGCTCGTACGGCCGGCGTTCGAGAAACTCCAGCGCGGCGCTTTCGTTGGCCGTAGTTAACCGCTCGATGCGCACTCGCTACGATGCATCCTCGCGTTGCGGATCGTACGAGACCGACTCGATAACGACGACCGTCGCGCCGGCTGGACGATGTACGGCGACACGGTCGCCGGCGCGGTGCCCGTCGAGCGCTCGGGCGTACGGCGACGTCCAGCTGACCTTTCCGGAAACCGGATCGGCTTCGTCGTCGCCGACGAGGTGCAACGATAGCGCGGTTCCGTCGGCCTGCCGTAGCACGACGTGCGCACCGAAGGTCACGCGTTTGCGCGGTCGCGATGGCGGTTCCATAACGCGCGCGGACTCGACGCGCGCTTGCAGATATGCGGCCTCGCGCTCGTCACCCTCGGCACGTGCTCGTTCGAGCGCCGTCCGTAGCTGCGCCATTCCATCGGGCGTCACGTAGTTCGGATGTTCGCTGTCGGCGATGCGCGGTAACGGGCGTTCCGGCCGATCGTCGTCTTCTTTGACGAATGCCCGGCTCACGCTTCGACCGTTCGCGCAATGGCGGAGCGACCCTCGGCGCGAACCGCGACGCGTGCGGGAATTGATCGAACGATTGCGGGTGGCACAGTCGGTCTTCGTGTTAACCGGTTCGGGCATTTCGGCCGAGAGCGGCTTGCCGACATTTCGTGGCGTCGGCGGATTGTGGCGCACACATCGAGTGGAAGAACTTGCATCGCCGGAAGGTTTCGCGCGCGACCCGCACTTGGTCTGGACGTGGTACAACGAACGGCGCGCGGCGCACGAACGCGCGGAGCCGAACGCCGGTCATCGCGCGCTGGCCGCGATGGAACGTCGCGTCGGCGATTTTACGTTGGCAACGCAGAACGTCGATTCGCTGCATTTGCGCGCCGGTTCGTCGCACGCTCTCGAGCTGCACGGCAAACTGCGCGAGGCGCGTTGCGACGGCTGCGGCGCGCGCCGTCCGATCGACGCCTCGGGGTTGCCGCTCGATGAAATCGACCACGCCTGCGGCGGGCGTTGGCGCCCCGATATCGTGTGGTTCGGCGAATCGCTGCCGGCCGCGGTGTGGCGGGAAGCCGAGATGGCGGCGGCCCGTGCCGACGTGATTTTGGTTGTCGGAACCAGCGCGGTCGTCTATCCGGCCGCCGCGCTGGCGACCCGCTATAACGCCGCCGCCTACGTAGCCGAAATCAACCCCGAGGCGACCGCGATCAGCGGCCGGGTGGATTGCCTCGTCCGGTGTGGCGCCGCGGAGGCGCTACCGCTGCTCGATTGGTGAGCGTCCGAGCGCGCTGTTACTACTAAGCAACCCTTGCTGCCGCCTGGCGGAGCAGCTCCAGGGACTGCCGAATAAGTCGCAGATAAACTCGGACTGTTTGTTACACATCAGGAGGCATATGCGAAGAACATCACGGGTGGTGGCGTCTGCTTTGGGGCTGGCGCTAGTCCTGTCCGCATGCAGCGGCGGCCACAACGCAACTCTTCCATCGCTTGCGAGCCCAGACGGAGCGCTCGGGTCGACGCAGGCGGCGGTAACGCATTCGAACGTTTCGGAAACGCCGTTAACGTCGATCCCACAAATGTACGGCAAGCTCGCCTTCACCGATAGCGGGCGCCATCCGAAGAACGCGATCGTTCGCGTTTCTATCACGTTGAAATACAACAATCAAAACGAACTCGATGCGCTGGTCGCCAAACTCAACGACCCGAGAGCCGGCAAACATCGGCGCTTTCTTTCTCCTAACCAATTTAACGAGCGTTTTGCGCCGACGCGCGAGCAAGAACGCAGCGTCGTTCGCGCGTTGCAAACCGCCGGCTTCAAGATCGAAAAACGGTATGACAACCGTACGATCGTAGATGCCACGGCGCGCACGTCGACCGTCGAAAGCTTTTTCTCGACGGAAATCCACTCGGTGCGGCAGGGTAAGTATGGCGATCGCTATACGAACGTCAAGCCCGCCACCGTTCCAAAATCGATCGAAGCGGTCGTTCGCGACATCTCGCTCAACAATCTCGTCGTCGTTCGTACGGTCGCCGATGCGACCGGCGGCGCACGC